>DASTZM010000202.1:0-2668 GCA_035764305.1 Chloroflexota bacterium
CCGCCTCGACGGCGCCGCCTCGCGCCTCGACGACGACCTGGTACTCGCGCTGATCGAGCAGGAGAGTGGCGGCAACCCCGAGGCCGAGTCCTGGGCCGGCGCGATGGGGCTGATGCAGGTCATGCCTTTCACCTTTGCCGACATGTTGCTCGGCAACAAGGCGCTGGGCGACGAGATCGATCGGCCGGTGCTGCTCGACGTGCCGTCCAACATGCGCGCCGGGCTGCGCTACCTGGCTCTGGCGATGAACGCGCATGAGGGCAACTACTACTGGGCGCTCGCCTCGTACAACGCCGGCATCGAGGCCGTCGACGACTGGCGTGCCGTGGGCCTGTACGCGGTCCCGCCGATCGGCGGCTACGAAGAGACCGCCAACTACGCCCAGGTCATCCTGCGGAACTACCTGCGCCACCGCCCGGACGTGAAGATGCACATCCCCGACCCGATGCCGTACGAGCACGTCCCCGGCGCCGTCGAGCTCCTGGTCGCCGCGGGACGCTGGTAGCTGCGTCGTAGCCCCGGCTCGAGAGGCGCTACTCGGGCGCTCCGGGGGCGGCGCCGAAGCGCGTGGCGACCTGGCGCCCGGATGGAGCCGCCGGCGACGCGGCTGAGATCTTTGTGCACGCAGAATTCTTCGGTTGTGAAGGTGCCGGGCGCAGGGTGCGTGGTGGGTGGCCGGTGGGCCGGTGGCGGGTGGGGAGGGAACAGCGAGGCTAGCCGTTTGGGCGGATGGGTCTCGAGGGCGTATGCCGTTGTCGTGGTCGGGACAGTCCGCCCAAGGGGCGGGACATTGCAGGAGATCGATTGGGGGTGCCGGGGCCTGGCGATGAACGGTGACGGGGCCCACCGGCGGGGTGATTGGAACGAAGAGACTGGAGGGAAGAGATTGGGCTGCCTCCTGCGCGAACTGCCCGGAGCAGGACAACGGCGCGGGGGGAGGGGTGGTGGTGTGGCGGTTACATCGGTACGCTCGGTAACGAAGTGGCGGTCATGGCGTGTCGGTGTCCTGTTCGGGGCAGCCCGCTACCTGGCGGGTGGCTTGATGAAGGTGGCTTGTGGTGCCGGGTCCTTGTGAAGAAAGGGGCGGGGACCCCGGCGATGTGGCTTGTGAGAAGGTGGCTTGACGAAGGTTGGCTTGCGGTGCCGGTCGGCGGGCTGCCCGGAGCAGGACAACGACGCGAGCGGGAGCGCGGCGGCGTGCGCGCGGCGCGGGCGGCTCAGGCGGCGGGCGGCGCGCGGCCGGACCGGCGCGACGTGGCCGGCGCCGAGCGACGGCCGAGGACCCGGGAGCGCGCGAGGCGCACGGCGGGCTGCGCCGCGAGGGCTGAGGAGGCCGCGGTCATGAGGCCGAGTGGCGTCACTTGGTGGAAGAGCAGTGCGGTGGCGAGCAGCGTGACCGCGAGGAGCGCGGCGCAGGCTGCCGGTGCGGCGGTGTGGGCGAAGGCGGCGGCGAAGGTGCGGGCGAAGGCGGGGGCGGAGACCACTTATCGAATGTCCTCTCACAATACAATGACGTAAAAGGGGCGAAAAATTTAGACCCCCTCCTGGGAGCGACGAGGGACTCCAGGTGGGAATGTGGTGGCGGCACATGTGGCCCGCGGCGGGTCGTCGGCGGTGTGCCGGAGCAGGCACGCGTCGAACGCCGCGTTGAAGCACATCACCCGCTTCCCGGTCAGCAGCGGCTCGAGCGTCCGGTGCACCACGTCGTAGGACGGGGCGTCTCGCAGCATCTCCTCGATCAGCCCGTGAATCGCGGTGACTTCCGCCGGTACGTCTCCCTGTGGACGCACACACGCTTCGAGCACCGTCGTCCGCGACGGATGGAGCACGGCGAATTGGATCACCTCCGCGTCAGAGCGCGTGCCCGTGGTCTCCGTGTCCAGCACGACCCACCCGTCGGTGCTGAGCAGGTCCCGCGCCCACTGCCGGGCCGCCCGTCTTGCTACGAACTTCCGCCAGAGCGGCAGCGCCCGGCTCCCGTTGGCGCGCCGGTGCTGGCTCCACTACGGCCAGCGAGTGGACCACCTTGGGAGCGTCAACCGCGTGCCGCAGCGCGCCGCAGCAGCCGAAGGAGTGCCCGACGACATGCGCCCGCTCCACGCCGAGATGGCTCAGCACCCCCGGCAGTCCACCGCCTGCCGCGCGATATTGACGGGGCCGGAAGTACGGCTACTCCCAACGTAGCCGCGGCGGTGGTAGGTGCTGAGGCGTACCAACCGGACAGGGCGGGCCCAACCACCAGCGGCCGGAACGTGTCCGCGATGCAGGCGGCGTGGGTGAACACCACGGGCTCACCGGTACCCGAGGTTTCGTACTCGGGCGTGATGTCATCGACGACCGCTCGGTCCAAATGCTGCCTCCTGCGCCGGCGCACCCGCTCCTAGCGTCATGCAACCTCACCGACGGCGTGCGTCGGGGCCTAGGCGACCTCCTGGAGGGTATAGATCGTGAACTCCGCGTGCTCCCGAATGGCGCCGATGACCCGCGCGAAGTCGGGGCGGGTGCGGAAGCGTTCTATCGCCTCACGGCTTTCCCATTCGGCGAAACTCAGGAAATGGCCGGGCCGGCTCAGGTCCCGCAGAAGCCTCGGCCGCACCCGCAATCCATCGATGGGCGGGTCCATATCCACGCTGCCCAACCACGCCTGGATGAAGTCCCGTTCCCGGTG
>DASTZM010000203.1:0-14310 GCA_035764305.1 Chloroflexota bacterium
GTGGACGGCATCGGCGAGCCGTTCAGGTCGGCGCGGTACGCCACTGGAACACCAGCGCGCGTGCTCCACTCGTCGATGTACGCGCGCAGCGCTGTCGCCAGCCCCAGGTCGTCGAGCATCCTGGGCCGCAGCTCCAGCGCCAGCGTGCGCACGCCATCGAGCGTGGAGCGCGCCAGCTCCGCCAGCTCAGCGGCTTGGGCCCGCAGACCCGGCAGGTCCGGCTTTGGGCGCGCGGCCGCGTCGCGGAACAGGCGCAGGCTGAGCAGCAGGGTGGACAGCTCCTGGCCGGTCTGGTCGTGCAGCTCGCGCGCCAGCCGGCGCCGCTCGTCCTCCTGGGCCATTAGCACCTGATCGCTCAGCTCCTGCAGGCGCACCGAGTACTCCTCCAGCCGCGTGGTGTGCGCCTGGATGGTGTCGAGCATGTGGTTGAAAGAGGTCGCCAGCGTCTCCGTGTCCGGATCCCGCACAACGCCCAGCTGCACGCGCGCGGCGAGGTCACCACCAGTAACGCGCCGAGCGGTGCGCTCCAGCTGCGTCAGTGGGCGAAACGCGGCGCGCAGGACCAGCGCGTTGAGCGCTATGCTCAGCGCCAGCCCGCTCGCGCCGAACAGCGCCATCATCTCGTAGTGCGTGTGCAGCGGCGCGGCGCGCACGTGCTCCGTGGTCAGGTAAGTCCCCACCACTGCGCCCAGCGCCACCACCGCGCTGTTGGCGATGAGGACCTTGGCGAAGAGCGGCAGCCGCAGCAGCCGTGCGCTCAGCTGCCGCAACGGGTCCACTAGCGAGAGAGTACGACCTCCGCCACCTCGGCCGACGCCGCGGGTGCGACCGCGCGACGCGCCACGCCCGACGCCACCGCGGCTTCGGCCGTTGCCGCCGCCACCGCCTCTGCCACGCGCCGGTTGAAGACGCTCGGAATGATGTAGTCGTCGGAGAGCTCGTCGTCCGCGACGATCGACGCGATCGCCCGCGCCGCCGCGAGCTTCATCTCCTCGGTGATGCTGCGCGCCTGCACGTCGAGCGCGCCGCGGAAGATGCCCGGGAAGCAGAGCACGTTGTTGATCTGATTTGGGTAGTCGCTGCGCCCCGTCGCCATGACACGCGCCACGTCCGCCACCTCCTCCGGAAGGATCTCCGGGTCGGGGTTGGCCAGCGCGAAGACGATCGGATCGGGCGCCATGCGCTGGACGTCGGCCACGGTCAGCGCGCCAGGCGCCGAGACGCCGATGAACACGTCGGCGTCCGCGATGACCCCGCGCAGCGCGCCGCGCAGGCGGCGCGGGTTGGTGATCGCGGCGTAGCGCTCCTTTTCCGCGTTCATGTTGTCCGTCCGGCCTTCATAGATGGCACCCGCGCGGTCGCACCCGATGATCTCGCGCACGCCCGACGCCAGCAGGATCTTGGTGACGGCCACACCGGCTGCCCCGACGCCGTTCACGACCACCCGGAGCGAGTCGAGCGGCTTCCCCACCAGCCGGCAGGCGTTGAGGAGCGCGGCGAGCGTGACCACGGCGGTGCCGTGCTGGTCGTCGTGGAACACGGGGATGTCCAGGCGTGCCTTGAGTCGCTCCTCGATCTCGAAGCAGCGCGGTGCGGCGATGTCTTCCAGGTTGATCCCGCCGAACGCCGGCGCCAGCCGCGTTACGGTCTCGACGATCTCGTCAGCGTCCTTGGTGTCCAGGCAGATCGGGAAGGCGTCGACCTTGCCGAACTCCTTGAACAGCATCGCCTTCCCTTCCATCACGGGCATCGCCGCGAGTGGCCCCAGGTCGCCTAGACCGAGGATGGCGGTGCCGTCAGAGACGACCGCCACGGTGTTGCGCTTGATGGTCAGGTTGAATGCGCTGGCCGGGTCCTGGGCGATGGCGCGGCACACCCGTGCCACGCCGGGCGTATAGGCCATAGAAAGGTCATCGCGTGTGCGCAGCGGCGCCTTCGATGTCACCTCGATCTTGCCGCCCAGGTGGAGCAGGAAGGTGCGGTCCGAGACGTTGACGACCTCTATGCCTGGCACGGCGCGCATCGCGTCGACGATCGCCCGGCCGTGGGCGTCGTCACGGCAGTTGATCGTCAGGTCGCGGATCTTGACGTCGCGGTCCTGTCGGACGATGTCGATCGCCCCCATGTCGCCGCCCGCCGCGCCGACAGCGGTCGTGAGCCGGCCGAGCATCCCCGGCCGGTTGTTGATGCGGCAGCGCACGATGATGCTGTAGCTTGCGCTGGGACCAACGGCCGTCATGCCGCCACCTTACCGGAAGCGCCCACCGACTCAGCAACCGGCGCCGGCGTGGGCGCCCCACGCTCGCGCGCGACTGCGTGCGGACGGTAGAGCAGGACGGGTACCCGCGCGACGTGAGTAACGCGATCGGCGATGCTGCCGTAGAGCAGCCGTCCGATGGCGCCGCGCCCGTGGGTGCTCATCACGATTACGTCCGCCGACTCGACCGACGCCAGGTCGGCGATCGCCGTCGCCACGTCGTGCTCGACTCCGACCACTGAGTGCGCCGCCACGCCACGCTCGCCCGCCTCGGCGCAGAGCCTTCCCAAGTACTCACGCATGGTGCGACGCTGCTCCTTGACGTGCGGCCGGTAGAACGGGCCAATCGCGCGCTCGTCCTCCAGCTTGACGATGCCCGTCAGGATGAGCGCGCCCCCTTCTCCCGCCGCCAGCTCGCGCGCAAGCGGCAGCGCCTCCTGGGACATCGGCGACCCATCCAGGGGAACGAGCACGCGCAGCCCGCCGCTCGCAGCGCGCTCACTCGCGGCCGCGGTCGCCGCCTGATCCCACGGCCGGATCAGCAGCACGGGCGCCGCGCCTAGGCGCAGCACCGTCTCGGCGACGCTCCCGCGAGCCCACCGCGCGAGCCCCGTTCGGCCGTGCGTCGTCATCGCCACCAGACGCGCCCCGACACGCTCTTCGATCTCGATCAGCGACCGTCCGGCGTCGCCGACGGCGGCCTGTGAGCTCACTTCCAATCCGGGGTGTTCGGCGGCGAGCGTCTGTGCCGCCCCTTCGACGTAGGCCCTGGCGCCTGCCAGCTCCATTTCGAGCATCGATTCGGCCATGCTCACCTCGGCCAGACTGACCGCGCCATACGACCTCGGTTCCACCACCCGCACCACCACCAGAGGGGCGCCCCAACGCCGCGCGAGGACCGCAGCGGGTCGCAGCGCCTTCTCAGCTAGCGGCGATCCATCCAAGGGGACAAGGATCGGGCGGCGGTCGCTCGTCGGTGTGCTCATCGGTGCGCTCCTGCGCACACTGTGCGCGAGGTTTGCGCGGCGGGCATCGGGGAAAACCCGAGCCACAGCGATCTCGCGTAAACGCCGGGTAAACGCCCGGTAAACGGGATCGGGGTTTTTCCTGATGACGCCGCTGACGGCAGCCTGTACTGATTGACGCACTGGCGGAGTCGCCAGCTGCATGGGAATCACCCCACCCACAGGAGGGACATCAATGACCCCGGATCATCCGCGCACCTTGACGTCGGCACGAACCCATGTGAGACGCAGGGTCCTCCGCGCCGGTGCACTGCTGCCAGTCATCACGCTCGCCGCGTGTGGCCCCACCGACACCGCCCCGGCCGCGCCGGCAGCCGGCGCGGCCAAGAAGCTCGTCATCGGCTTCTCGGCCTCGCAGACCGGCTCGCTCAATAAGGAATCGAAGGAGCAGATCCAGGGGCTGCAGCTCTGGCTGGAGCACACCAAGAAGGCAGGCGGCGTCAAGCTCAAGAGCGGCACGCTGCTGGCGCCGGAGATCAAGTACTACGACGACGAGTCGAAGGCCGACCGCGTCCAGGCGCTCTACACCAAGCTGATCACAGACGACAACGTCGACGTCCTGATCAGCCCGTACGGCAGCTCACTCACGCAGACTGCGGCGGTCGTCGCCGAGCAGTACGGCAAGGTGATGGTCACGACCGGCGCCGCGTCGGACACGACGATGGAGCAGGGATACAAGAACATCTTCCAGCTCTACACGCCGGCCAGCCGCTACCTCACCGGCTCGATCGACCTGCTCGCCAAGCTCGATTCGTCTCTGCGTAGGGTCGCCATCGTGCACGAGAAGGAGCGCTTCTCGACCGACGCCGCGGAGGCCGCGCGCGAGTACGCGAAGGGCAAGGGCCACGAGATCGTGATGATGGAGGGCTATGACACCGGGACGGTGGACTTCGGCCCGTTCATCAACAAGATCACGGCCGCGCGGCCGGACGCGATTATCGGAGGAGGCCACTTCCAGGACGGCACGACCTTCGCGAAGCAGATCGCGGAGAAGAAGGTCCCGGTCAAGTATGTCGCGCTGCTCGTCGCGCCCCCCGAGGTCGCGTTCGCCGAGATCGGCGACGCCGCGCAGTACATAATCGGCCCTAGCCAGTGGGAGCCCACCGCGCGCTACACCCCGGAGAGCGCCGCTGCCGCGAAGGTCCCGTGGTACGGCATCAGCGTGGCCGAGTACACGAAGGAATACACGACGAGGTACGGCTACGAGCCCGGGTACCACTCCGCGGGCGGCTACAGCGCAGGGCTGATGTTTCAGAAGGCGCTCCTGGAGCTGGACGCGGTTGACGGCGAGAAGCTGCGCACCGCGCTGGCGAAACAGGACCTGATGACCTTCTTTGGGCGCACCAAGTTCGACCAGGCCGCGAAGACCTTCGGCAAACAGATGGGACACGAGATGGTTTACATCCAGTGGCAGAAGGACACCGCCGGCAAGGCCATCAAGCCCGTCATCTGGCCTCTCGAGGGCAAGTCGGCGGACGCCAAGCTGCGCCCGACGACTTAGAGCATCCGCTCAAGGCACGAGGGCAAGGCCGCGATGAACATTGAAGCGCTCGCCGCGTCGTCCCTGGACGGAGTCATGCTCGGCTTCGTCTACGGCATCGCTGCGATGGGGCTGACGCTGATCTTCGGGATCATGAAAGTGATCAACCTGGCGCACGGCCCGCTGATCATGCTGGGCATGTTCGCCGTCTACCTGCTCAACACGCAGCTCGGGATCAACCCCTATGTGGGTCTGTTGATCGTGATGGTCGCAAGTCTTGGCGTGGGGGTCGCGCTGTACCACGTCGCGGTGCGCCGGGTGATCGATGCGCCCGAGCTGACGACGCTGCTGGCCACGTTCTCGGTCAACCTGACGATCATCGGGCTGGCCACGGTCGTCTTCACCACGACGCCGCGCTCGCTGGACGTCAACCTTGGCGCGCTGCGGGCAGGGTCGATCACGTTGCTCGGCACGAAAGTCGTGTCGGTCTTGATCGCCGTGGCGGTCACGGCCGCCCTGTACCTCTTCGTCCAGCGCACACACACCGGTAAGTCGATCCGCGCCGTCGCCAACAACCGCGCCGCGGCCGAGCTGATGGGGATCAACACGTCGGGCGTGCTGGCGCTCAGCTTTGGGATCGGGACGGTGCTGGCTATGACCGCCGGCGGGCTGATCGCCACGCTGTTCCCCTTCACCGTTCTGGCCGGCGGCGTGTACGAGCTCAAGAGCTTCGTGATCGTCGTCCTGGGCGGGCTCGGCAACCCGGCCGGGGCCCTCGCGGGTGGGGTGACTCTCGGGCTGCTGGAGGGCGTTACCACCGTCTCCCTCCCCGTCAGCTGGGTGCCCGTGATCGAGTACGTCGTCTTCGTCCTACTGCTGCTGGTGCGGCCGGCCGGACTGTTCGCGCGGCTCGGCCGGTAGGAGGACAGAGTGGCACTTCCGCTTGCACGTCCGTCGTCGGCGCCCGCGATCACGCTCGCCCCACCGGACGCGGGACCCCGCGCCGCGCCGCAACCGCGCGAGCTCCCGGCGTGGCGCCGTCCCTTCCTGTGGGTCCTGCTGGCACTCATCGTCGGCATCGCCGCCGTGCCAGTGATCGTCGGCTCGGCCGCGATGCGCGAGGAGTTCTTCCTGATCCTGATGCTCGTGATCATGGCCACCAGCATCAACATCATCATGGGCTACACGGGCTACGTCAGCTTCGGCCACGTCGTCTTCTTCGGGCTGGGTGGCTACACCGCCTTCTTCCTGATGATGAAGCTGCAGGTGCACTTCGTGCTTGCGGCGCTCGTCGGAGGAGCGCTGGCCGTGCTGTTTGCCGTGGTGCTCGGCAGCGCGGTGCTGCGCCTGCGCGGCGCCTATTTCGCGCTCGCCACCATCGGCGTCAACGAGGCGACTCGCTCGGTTGTCATGAACGTCGAGCCCCTGGGCGGTGCGACCGGCATGTTCTTCAACTACGCCATCTACGGCCAGTACGGGGGCGCCAAAATGGCCCTCTGGCTCGCCTACTACGCCATCGTCGTCGTCGCGCTCGCGGCGGTCGCCGCCAGCTACTTCGTCCGGCGCTCGAAGTTCGGTCTCGGGCTCATGGCCATTCGAGAGGACCAGGACACGGCACAGGTGCTGGGAATCTCTCCCGCGCGCCACAAGGTGGCGGCGTTCGCCGTCTCCGCGCTCTTCCCGGCGCTCTCCGGGGCCATCTTCTTCTTCAAGAATGGCGTGATCGAGCCCGGCACGGCCTTCCATCTGCTGACCTCAATCGAAGGACTGGTGATGGTCATGCTCGGTGGTGTGGGGACAATCAGCGGGCCGATCGTGGGTGCCGTGGTGTACGAGCGCCTGCGCGCGTTCCTGCTCACCAACCCGCTGTTCAGTGCGCTGCATCTGGCGATCGCCGGAGTGCTGCTGCTCGTCATCGTCCTGTTTGTCACCGCGGGCGTCGTGGGCGCGCTCCGGCAGCGCTTCGCGCTCATCCGCGCCTACGTCGAATGAGAACTGGGGAAAGCGCCATGCTGCTCGAAGTCCAGCACGTCACCATGCGCTTCGGCGGGCTGGTGGCCCTCGAGAGCGTCGACCTGGACGTCGACCGCGGCGAGATCGTCGGCCTCATCGGTCCGAACGGGGCCGGCAAGACGACGCTGTTCAACGTGGTCAACGGTGTGTACGCGCCGAGTGAAGGACGCATCCTGTTCCGCGGCGAGAAGATCAGCGGACTGCCGGCGCACCAGGTGGCGCGCCGCGGCGTCGCGCGCGCGCACCAGGTGGTCCGGCCGCTCAACGAGCTGAGTGTCAAGGAGAACGTCGTCGTCGGCGCGTGTTTCGGTCGGGAGCAGCTCTCGCTGCGCGCGGCCGGAGCGGTGGCCGATGAGGTGCTCGACCTCGTGCGGCTGGCGGAGAAGTCGGATTCGCTCTCCAGCAAGCTGAACGTGGCACAGAAGAAGCGGCTCGAGCTCGCGCGCGCCCTCGCCTCCCGACCCCACCTCCTGCTGCTGGACGAGGTCCTCGCCGGTCTCAATCCGACCGAGGTGACCGAGATGCTCGACGTGATTCGCTCGGTGCGACAGGGCGGCGTCACCGTGCTCATGATCGAGCACCTGATGCACGCCGTCATGTCGCTCTCGGACCGCGTCGTCGTGCTCGATTACGGGCGCAAGATCGCCCAGGGCACCCCCGAGGCGGTCTCCTCCGATCCGAGTGTGATCGCGGCGTATCTGGGGGACCCCAAGATCGCCGCCCAGTTCCTGGCCGAGGGGGAAGAGACGCCCGATCCCGCCGCGCCAGCCGACAACGAAGCGGCCGAGCCCGCCCTCGCCGCCCCAGGAGACCGCAGATGACCCTCCAAGACCGGCACTCTCTCCCGCTTCCCGCACTCGACGTGCGCGACGTCCACTCCGGTTACGGGGAGGTGCAGATCCTGTGGGGCGTGTCGCTGAAGTTGGATGAAGGAAAGGTCACAACGCTGGTCGGCGGCAACGGCAGCGGCAAGACCACGCTGCTGCGCACGATCATGGGGCTGGTCCCCACGTGGCGGGGCAGCGTCTCATTCCGCGGCACTGACGTCACCCGACTGCCCGCGCACGACAAGGCGGACCGAGGCCTGACACTCGTGCCGGAAGGGCGGCAGCTCTTCACCGACCTCACCGTGCTCGAGAACCTGGAGCTGGGGGCGACGCCGCGGCACGCGCGCGCCGAGAGCCGGCGCACGCTGGAGTGGGTCTTCGACCTCTTCCCGCGCCTCAGGGAGCGGAGCGGCCAGCTAGCCGGGACACTCAGCGGCGGCGAGCAGCAGATGGTCGCCATCGCGCGCGGGTTGATGGGTCGGCCGAAGGTGCTCATGTTCGACGAGCCGTCGCTCGGTCTTTCGCCGCTCTTCGTCCTCAACCTGTTCGAGATCATCCGGCGCCTCAAGGCCGAGGGGTTGACGATGCTGCTCGTCGAGCAGAATGTGCAGATGGCGCTGGCTGTCAGCGACTACGCGTACGTGCTGAGCGGCGGCAAGGTGGCGGTCGAAGGGCCTGCCGCGCGCGTGCGACAGATGGAAGACGTGCGCCGCGCGTACCTCGGTCTCTGAGGGGTCGCAGCGATGCCCAAGCGCTACCTGCCGCGTGTCGCGGAGGCGCGGCGTGACGCCGCCGATCGTCGAGGCGACTTTGGCGAGGTCGCGATGACCTATACGCCCCAGGACGCGCGGCAGGAGGCACTGCGTTGCCTGAGCTGCCGCCGCGCGCCGTGCGCGACCGTCTGCCCCTTTGGCACCCGCGCCGACCTGTACGTGCCGCTGATCGCCCAGGGCAAGCTGGACGAGGCCGCCGCCGTCCTGCGCCAGACTGACCCGTTCCCCGCGATATGCGCGCGGGTGTGCCATCGGCCGTGCGAGACGGTGTGCCTGGCCGCCAAGGTGGACTTTCCGATCGCGATCCGCTCGCTCAAGCGCTACCTCGTAGAGGCGACCGATGGAAGTGTGGCGTCGCCCTCGCGCGAAGGCCCGCTGCCCGCCGCTACCGGTCGTGTCGCCGTCGTCGGCTCGGGGCCGGCCGGGCTCGCCGCGGCGCGCGCTCTGTTGCAGCTCGGGCACGCCGTCGTTGTCTTCGAAGGACTCGAGGAGCCGGGTGGGCTGCTGCGATGGGGCATCCCCGCCTACCGCCTGCCGCGCGATGTCGTCGCCGAGGCGGTCCGTGAGGCCGAGGCGCTGGGCGTCGAGTTCCGTACGGGCCAGCGGCTGGGGCGGGACTTCGAGCTGAAGGACCTGCGCGACGACGGCTTCCGGGCGTTGCTGCTCGCGATTGGGGCCCACCGCAGCGTCAGACTCGGCATCTCGGGTGAGGACCTGCCCTGGGTCGTGCCGGGACTCGCGTACTTGCGCGCCGCCGCGGCCAACACCGCGCCGCGCGTCGGCGGCCCGGTCGTCGTCGTCGGTGGTGGTGACGCGGCGCTCGATGCCGCCCGCACCGCGCGCCGGCTGGGCGGCGATCCCGTGACGATCGTGTACCGGCGATCTCGGGCCGAGATGCCGGCGCGGCACGAAGAGGTGCTCGAGGCGGAAGAGGAGGGAATCGAATTCCGGTTCCTCGCGTCGCCCGTCTCGGCACACGAGGACAGCGGCCGTTGGGTCCGTCTTCAGGGGGTGGGTCTGGAGGACGCGCCCGAGGGAGGACGCCCGCGGCCGGTGCCAATCCCGGGCAGCGAGTGGGACCTCCCTGCGGACCTGCTGATCGCCGCGGTGGGGCAGGTGCCCGATCCCGAGGTGCTGCCCGAGTCGCTGCGCGGTTCCGTGCGCGGCGGGACAATCAGCGTCGACCCGGAGACGCTTGCCACCGAGCTGCCGGGGGTGTACGCGTGCGGCGACGCCGCGGGCGGCCGCGCCAACGTGACCGATGCCGCGGCGATGGGACAGCGGGCGGCGCAGTCGATCCACGCCTACCTGACGGCAACAAGGGATTTCCCCGATGCGTGAGGCGCGGTCGACGTAGACACTGGGCGCGAGGCACCGTTCGTGATAGCCGCCCGCGCCGCCGAGCCGACATCGCTCATCCCCGTCCCGACCTTCCGGATCGCGCCAGAGCCGGAGTTGGCCGTGGTGGTGGGCGGTGACGACGATCTGCTCGACCGCTACCTCGACGACATCAGACCGATCCCGCTCCTCACGCCCGAGGAGGAGGTGGTCCTCGCGCAGCGCATCGAAAGCGGTGACCGCGCGGCCACCGAGGAATTTGCCCGCGCCAACCTGCGCCTGGTGGTGAGCGTGGCGAAGCGGTACCAGGGCATCGGCCTGCCGCTTATCGACCTGATCCAGGAGGGGAACATCGGGCTGATGCGGGCGGTGCAGAAGTTCGACTGGCGCCGGGGCTACAAGTTCTCGACCTACGCCACCTGGTGGATCCGCCAGGGCATCACCCGCGCCATCGCCGACAAGAGTCGGGCGATCCGGCTGCCGGTGCATGTGGGAGAAACGATGGTGCGGTTCAACGCCGCCGCCGCGCGCCTGCGCCAGCAGCTCGGCCGGGAGCCTACCGAAGATGAGATCGCGCGCGCTATCGGCGGTACGTCGGAGCGACTGATCGACGCGCTCGCCGCGTCGCGCCGCACCGTGTCGCTCGACGCACGATACGACGACGACGAAGACGAGACGCCGCTCGGCGAGCTGGTTGAGGATCCGAGCGCAGAAGACCCGGAGCGCATCGCACAGGAGCGCCAGCTGGCCGCGACGGCGCGGAGCGTCCTTGCGGACGCGCTAGAGCCGCGCGAGCGTCACGTGCTGGAGCTGCGATTCGGGCTGTTCGATGGCACCCGGAGATCGCTCGACGAAGTGGGCACTGTTCTGGGTGTCACGCGCGAGCGCGCGCGGCAGATCGAGGCGCGAGCGCTGGACAAGCTGCGGGCGCCGCGCAACAGCGGTCGACTACGAGCCTGGGCCGAGCTGGCGGAGAGCGGCGATGCCGCCTGACGAGAAACGAGCACACACCAGAAGAAGGAGCGCGTCATGACCCTGGACCGAACCCTCCTGGCAGCGATGCACCTGGCGCCGCGCACCGGCGACGACCTGGACACGTGCCAGATCACACTGACGAAGCGCCAGCTGGCCTTCCTGGTGGACGCCATCGAGCACTACGAGGCGGCGTGCTGTCCCCTGAAGGGTGGCACGGACGGCTGCCAGCTGCTGGCCTGGGTCGAGAGTGCGGCGACCGGAGCCATAGAAACGCTGTGTCCGGACTCTTGCCTCCACTGGCGCGACGCGCTGATCGGGCAGGTTGCTCCCGCCGCGTTCCCACTCAATCCACTTCCCAAGGAGCGCTAGACCGTGTATTCCAGTCTGATCGGCAAGGTGCAGAAGGCGCACACCTACGCGCAGCAACCCGAGCGCATTCGCGTGGATGACTTGACGCTCGCCTTCCGCGGCGATAACGGGGACCACCGCGTGACCTACCGCCACGGCGCGTGGGACTGCACTTGCGAATTCTTCGCCGGCTGGGGGATCTGCTGCCACACGATGGCGGTGGAGCAGCTGTTAGGGGTGATGATCCCCACCAAGCAACACCTGGATCTACCGGTACCTGCGTGACGCGCTCGTAGCGCCGAGTCGGCGCTACGAGCGCGTCACGTGCACGAGTCCGTGGCTCCCGTCGATGACGAGGCGGATGCCATCGGAGATGAGGCCGGTCGCGCCGGGTATCCCACCCACCACGGGAACGCGCGCCTCACGAGCCTGTGTGGCTGGCTCGGACAACACGGAGGCGATTTCTGCGACGACGCCACCGGCGAGGCGCAGGAGCGGCATCCACGCCGCGCTGAAGACAGGGATCACCAGGATGTCTCCGGGCAGAACCGGCCCGTCGTCCGGATGGCTCATGACGCGGGCGTTCCCCGCGGCGGTGCCGGGTGAGATTGGCGCTCCGAGCAGCGTGCCGGTGATCGCACCGACCAGCGCCCAATCGACGGTCGGTCTCGTGTGCGGTGCTGGTGCGAGTGGTGGAGCGGCGACGGCCATCACGCCGCCACCGCGCTGCGCTGCAGCGCCTGCAGCTCGTGCTGCGCCCGGTCGTACTCGGTCAGCGCGGAGCGGTACGCCGCCTCGTCCTGGTAGCCGTAGAGGGCGCTGTCGCGGAGGTACTTGAGCTTTCGGGCGGCGCGCTCGAGCCGCGCCTCGGCGACCGCGCGACGCACTTCCGTCTGCTGCCTGTCCATTGTGACCGCCTCCTGCGGCCAGTCTGCGCGCCGGACGTGGCACACACATCAGGGAAAGTCCTGATGTGTGTGCCCCCAACCATGCGGAAACTGCGGGGGTGGCCGACCCGTTACTGCAGCTGGAGCTAGGGCTGCGGCTGCTGCTGGCCGCCGCCTTCGCGGCGGTAATGGGGTTGGAGCGCCAGCTCGGCCGCCAGCCGGCGGGGTTACGCACGCACATGCTCGTCTCACTCGGGTCGGCGGCGTTTACGATCGCCGGTACGTACGGCGTCTCCGGGCTGGGCACAGTGCAGGACGCGGGGCGGGTCGCCGCGCAGGTGGTTACCGGGATCGGATTCATCGGCGCCGGGAGCATCTGGCGCAGCGGGAGCGAGCGAGTGATCCGAGGTCTGACGACGGCGGCGAGCATCTGGGTGGCGGCGGCGGTAGGGATGCTGTGCGGATTCGGTCTCTACATCCTGGGTGTAATCTGCGCGCTCGTCGGGGTCGCGGTGCTGCACATCATTCGCCGGCTCGACCACACACGGGACCTGGCCGCCGAACGCGCACTGGCGGCGGAGTCGCACAACTAGCGCACGGGGGCCGGCAGATCAGGGCTTTCCCTGATGCTCCTGTCGCTGGTGCGGTCCAGACTCGCGACAGGAGGTATCCCGGCCATGGCGACCGCATACCGTGACTCGGCACCGATCGGAGCCGGCGCGCTGTCAGGCGGGTCCCCGCACCAGCGTGACCACCTGCGGCCCATGCCGCGGGGGGTGCGTCCCGTCGTGCTCGTCGTCGAGCCGGATCCGGGCCTCCGAGCCGAGCTCGCGGCGAGCCTGCGCCAGTGCGGGGCCGTGGTCGACCAGGCGGCAGACGGGATCGCAGCGCTGTACGCGCTGGGCCAGCGGCATCCCGACGGCGTTGTCCTGGACATGGACATCGCGGGCGTCACCGGCCACCGACTGCTCGACATACTGCGCCTCGACCCAGGGACGCGCTGTGTGCCGGTGGTAGTCCTGTCGGAGCGCGAGGCGCTGGAGTCCTGTCCGCGGCCACTCACGGGGGCGCCGCCCGAGTCCTTCCTGCGCAAGCCGGTTGATGCGAATGTGATCTTGCGTGAGCTGACCCAGCTAGGTGCGCTACGCGCCCACGTCCATCTTGCCGCCTAACACCTAAGAGGAGCTATCTGTAATGTCACCCACGGTCGCACCGGTTATCCAGGTTACCGTCGCCGCAGTTGGCCTGAGTCTGAGCGTCGCCACACTGCTCATTCACGTCGTCGCCGGACGCGCGGCGCTGCGCATGGCGCGCGAGACGCTGGGGTACCTGAGACGCAGGTAGACCGTCGCTCGTCCGATGCCCTCGGCGCCTAGGCGCCGAGGGCGATGAGGGCGACCACCAGCGCGGCGTGCAGTGCCAGCATCACCACGATGAAGGCACCCACTTGGGAGGAGGTGGATGTGAGCGACTCGAACACGTGACAGACCTTTCCCACCGCTCACGCGGCACGCTGTGTGCCCAGTGTGCGCCCGACCCGGTTCACCACGCATCGGGGAAAACCCCGACCGGCGGATCGGTCGACGACGAGGAGCACGCTACACGTAGGAGCGGAAGACCATGTCAGCGGCCGTGACGTGCTCGGCGCAGAAGTAGCGCCGGATGACCGCGTCGCGCGGCACACCCTCCCCCCGCTTCTGGAGCGCTCCCATATCGGGCTCCCTGATCTCGACGGCAATAACGGTGGGACTCACGAAGCACAGCTCGCAGAGCTCCTCAAACAGTCCCTCGTAAACGGCGACCTCCACACCCTCGCGCGGCACATACGCGCGCTGCGTCCGCGTTACCTCTCGAAGCACGCCGGTCTCCTTACGCCGTGATCTTGCTCCTGCGGGGAACAGCGCGCGTCGGGACAATTCCCTGATCTGTGCCGCGCGTCGCGCGGCTCGGGACGGTCGGTCGGGAGGTACCAGACTTCGTGCGGCGTGATTGGCCGCCCGCCGCTCCGCGCCGCGGCAAAGGCCCGCCGTTCGTGTGAACGGCGGGCCTCCTAGAGCTCGAAGCTGGGCGGGCGACTGCCCGCCCAGCTGCCGGCGGATGGCTAGCGCGCGACTGCTGCCAGTGCCGGGACCCTCGCGGTCGCCGGCGCCTCGACGTCGGAGGGCCTGGTGCGGAGCTCGTAGGCGAGGCCGGCGGCGGCGACGAGGCCGACGGCGACCATGGCGGCGCCGGTGGCGAACAGGCCGATGCCGAAGGTGTCCCAGCCCCAGGCGTTGAGGAGCTGGCCGCGCAGGGTGGAGCCGGTCTGCATCGTGGTGCGCAGGTTGCCCGCGGCGGTCAGCCTGTCGTTGAGCGCCTTGACCTGGTCGGCGTTGCCCGCGGTCTGG
>DASTZM010000204.1:0-3547 GCA_035764305.1 Chloroflexota bacterium
GTGAGCGGCGGCCTCGGCTGGTGGCAGGTCGTCGAGGCGCAGGCGCTCAACACGCGGATCGAGAACCCGCAGGTGATCGCCGCCCGCCGCGGAGCCCTGCGCGGCACCATCTTCGACGCCAACGGGCAGGTTCTCGCGTCCAGCCAGGTGATCGACGGCATCAGCCGCCGGACGTACCTCGACGCGGCGTTCAGCCATCTCATCGGCTACGCCAGCCTGCGGTTCGGGACGACCGGCGTCGAGCGTGCCTACGACGACATCCTCACCGGGCGCGCCGACCCGAACCCGCTGCGCGACCTGCTCAACGACATCCTTGCCCGGCAGCCCGAACCGAAGGACCTGACGCTGACCGTCGACCGGCGCCTCCAGGACTTCGCGGCCGCCCAGCTCGGCGACGCGGCGGGGGCGATCGTGGCGATCGACCCGCGCAGTGGCGCGATCCTGGCCATGACCTCGACGCCGACCTTCGATGCGACACCGATCTCCGGCGTGCCGGCCGACGCCGGCCCGGCGATGGAGGCGATCACCGCCCGCGACGGCGACCCGCTCGTCGACCGGGCGCGCCAGGGACGCTACGTCCCCGGCTCGATCATGAAGGTCTTCACCGCCGCCGCGGCGCTCGACGCGGGGGTGATCACCCCGCAGACCACGTATCCCGACCAGCCGCAGCAGGAGACGCAGGGGTTCGTGGTGCAGGGCTTCACCATCCGCGAGCACGACCTGGGCTCCATACAGCCGGCGCTGTGGCCGCTCTCGCCGGCGCTCCAGGTCTCGAGCAACATCTTCTTCGCGCATGTTGGGCTGGACCTCGGCGCCGAGCAGTACCTCGAGTACGCCCGCCGCTTCGGGTTCTGCGCGCCGCGCCAGATCGGCCCCGGGAGCCGCGGCCTGCCGGTCTCGGCCAGCTACGTCACCGCGCCGGTCGAGGACGACTGCGGGCCGTTCACCGACGACGTGGAGCTGGCCAGCGCCGCGTTCGGGCAGGCGCAGGTCAACGTGACGCCGGTGCAGATGGCGCTCCTGGCGAGCGTCATCGCCAACGACGGCGTCCTGCCCGACCTCCACGCGGTGCGCGACGTGCGCGCCCACGCGGCCGATCCCGCGGCCGGCCCGGCCGACCAGGTCCTCGAGCGCACCGGGACCGGCGGCGGGACGAGGGTCATCTCGCCGCAGGCCGCGCAACAGGTGCGCGCGGCGATGGTCGACGCCGTGGAGGCGGAGCTGGGACAACAGTTCGCCGGGGCCGGCGCGGTCCGTCATTACGGGATCAGCGGGGTCTCGACCGCCGGCAAGACCGGCACGGCGCAGCGCAGCGAGGGGCAGGCGCCGCACTCGTGGTTCATCGGCTTCGCGCCGGGGCAGGAGGGCGCCGAGCCGGCCATCGCGGTGGCGGTGCTGGTCGAGGGCGGGGGCTCAGGATCCGGCCTGGCCGCGCCGATCGGCGGTCGCGTGATGGCCGAGTGGTTGCGCCTCGGCGGCGGAGGCTGAGGGGCGCGAGCCGTTAGGCTCCGCGCCGCCGTGCGTGGGACGCACGAAGTGGCGGCGGAACGGCGGCGCGGGGCGGTTTCGCCCAGCTTCATGAGCGTTCAGCCGTCGGTCGGTGCGTCCGGCGCACGGCCTAGCGGAGGAACGGTCCTCCGCGCCGCCAACTTCGCTGGTTCGTGCGCAGGACGCACAGCCTCGTGTGGGCCGGGCCTGGCGGTGCGTGGGACGCACGAACTGGCGGCGGAACGGCGGCGCGGGGCGGTTTCACCCAGCTTCATGAGGGTTCAGCCGTCAGATGGTGCGTCCGGCGCACGGCATGGCGGAGGAACGGGTTTCCGCGCCGCCAATTTCGCTGGTTCGTGCGCAGGACGCACAGCCCGGCGTGGGCCGGGCAATTCCGGGCGCCGCTGAACCGGCGCGTAACGACGTGGAGTATTGTCTGGCGCAAGGGGAGCGAGCCGTCGGCGTCGCCCGAGCCTCTAGAAGGACTGGTGCACGGTGAAGAACGTCCAGGAGCCCGCCGAGCGCGTCGTCGCAAACGTCGAACGAGTCATCGTCGGCAAGCACGCGGAGGTGCGGCTGGCGATGGTGGCGCTGCTGTGTGAGGGGCACATCCTGATCGAGGATGTGCCGGGCGTCGGCAAGACGATGCTGGCCAAGGCCATCTCCAAGTCCATCGGCTGCACATTCCGGCGCATCCAGTTCACCCCCGACCTGCTGCCGAGCGACGTGACGGGCCTGTCGATCTTCAACCAGAAGACGCAGGAGTTCGAGTTCCGTCCCGGACCGATCATGGCCCAGGTGGTGCTCGCCGACGAGATCAATCGGGCCACGCCCAAGACGCAGTCGGCGCTGCTCGAATGCATGGAGGAGCGCCAGGCGACCATCGACGGCACCACCTACCCGATGCCGTCGCCGTTCCTGGTCATGGCGACCCAGAACCCGATCGAGTACGAGGGCACCTTCGCACTCCCCGAGGCCCAGCTCGACCGCTTCATGCTGCGCCTGCGGATGGGCTATCCCAAGCCGATGGAGGAGATCGTCATCCTCGACGAGCAGAAGCGCCGCCACCCGATCGAGGAGCTGCGCCAGGTCATCGACGCCGAGGAGCTGCGCCAGATGCAGTCGGCGACGAAGGAGATCTACGTCGACCAGGCCATCGCCGAGTACATCGTCCGCCTGGTCACCGCGACGCGTGAGCACGGGGACGTCTACCTGGGGGCCTCACCGCGGGGCAGCATCAACCTGTACCGCGCCGTCCAGGCGACCGCCGCGCTGGAGGGGCGCGACTACGCCATCCCGGACGACGTCAAGGCGCTCGCCGTCCCGATCCTCGCCCACCGCCTGATCGTCAAGAGCCAGGCGAGCCTCCGCGAGGTCGACCCCGACGCCATCGTCCGCGAGGTGCTGGCCCAGGTGCCGATCGGCGAGCCGTCGGGGGCAACCGCCTAGCCACCTCGAGCGTCCGCCTGCCATGCTCCCCCTTGCCCGCCAGCTCCGCTTCGTGTTCCTCGGGACGGTGCTGGTGGTCGCCGCCTTCAGCACCGGGATCAACTTCCTCTTCTTCCTGCTCTACCTGCTGGCGGCCCTGCTCATCGGTTCGTGGTGGTACGCGCGGCGCGGGCTGAAGGGCGTGCGGGCCGGCTACCACGTCCTGAACCCCCGGGCGGAGGTCGGCGAGGTGCTCCAGGCGGTCTATCGGGTCGACAACGCCACGAAGTGGACCAAGCCGTGGGTCGAGCTGTGGAACGAGTCGAACCTGCCGGCCTCGCTGCCGGGGCGCGTGATCGGCCTGCGGCCGGAGGGGAGCCGGCAGTGGCTGGCCAAGGTGACGCTGCTGCGCCGCGGGTCGTACCGCCTGGGTCCGCTCAAGGTCCGCACCGGAGACCCGTTCGGACTCTTCACCACCGAGATGACCGTCGGACAGCCGACCAGCGTGGTCGTCTTCCCGAAGGTCGTGGCGCTGCCGAACTGGCGCCTCCCCGCGTCGCCGGTGGATGGGTCGACCCCGACCCGGCGCCGCTTCGAGGCCGCATCGCCGCTCATCACCGGGCTCCGGCCC
>DASTZM010000205.1:0-2721 GCA_035764305.1 Chloroflexota bacterium
ACGTCCTGCTGTCGCATGCGCCAGCAGCGGAGCTGGCCTGGATGGCGCAGGGCAACGGCGCCGCGCGGCTGCTGGTGATGCACAACGACTTTGTGCTGCTCGGGCCGGCCGAGGACCCGGCCGGGGTCAGGGCGGAGCGCAGTGCAGCGGGCGCCCTGGCGCGCGTCGGGCGATCGACGGCGCTGTTCGTCTCGCGGGGCGATAACTCGGGCACCCACCAGGCGGAGCTGGCGCTGTGGCGCGCCGCGGGCCTCGACCCCCGCGGGCGCGGGTGGTACCAGGAGACGGGGCAGGGAATGGGCGCCACGCTCACCATCGCCGCGGAGAAGGGTGCGTACACGCTGGCGGACCGCGGCACGTTCCTCGCGCGGCGCGCGACGCTGCGGCTCGAGATCCTCACCCAGGGCTCGCCCGAGCTGCGCAACGTGTACCACGTCATGCCGGTCGATCCGGCGAGGTTCCCGGCGGTCAATGGCGCGGGGGGGCGCGCGTTCGCCGACTTCCTCGTCTCGCCCGAAGCGCAGGCGGCGATCGCCGCGTTCGGCGCCGAGAAGTACGGCGAGCCGCTCTTCTTCGCCGACGCGGGGCAGCCGGAGAGCTAGCGCATGGACGTACTGCTCGACGCGCTGCGCCAGGCGGTCGCGCTGCTGCTCAGCGGCGATCGGGAGGTGCTGCGCGTCGCCGCGCTCTCGCTCCAGGTGTCGCTCACCGCCACGCTGCTCAGCCTGGTGGTGGGCGTGCCGGTGGGGACGTGGCTGGCGCTGTCGCGGTTCCGCGGCCGGGGCCTGCTCCTGGGGCTGGTCAACACGGGCATGGGCATGCCACCGGTGGTGGTGGGGCTGCTGGTGACCGTGCTGCTGTGGCGGTCGGGGCCGCTGGGGTCGCTGCGCCTGCTGTACACCCCCACCGCGATAGCGGTGGCGCAGTGGGTACTGGCGACGCCAATCGCCGCGGGGCTGACGGCGGCAGCGGTGCAGCAGCTGAACCCGCTGCTGAGAGTCCAGATCGCCTCACTGGGCGCGACGCGCTGGCAGCAGCTGTGGCTCCTGCTGCGCGAGGCGCGTCTCCCACTGCTGGCGGCGGCGATGGCCGCCTTTGGGGCGGCCATCTCCGAAGTGGGGGCGGCGATGATGGTCGGCGGGAACATCGCCGGCCAGACGCGCGTGCTGACGACGGCGACGGTGCTCGAGACGAGCCGGGGGAACTTCTCGCTCGCGCTCGCGCTGGGCGTGCTGCTGCTGGCGCTGATGTACGCCGTCAACCTGACGCTCACGTGGGTGCAGCAGCGGGGGCGGCCGCTGTGACGCTGATTGGCCGCCCGCTGCCAGTCCGCGCTGCGACGGCGGGATTTGGGGCGATCGCCTCTCTGCCGGTCAACGCGCCGCCGTCGCTCGAGGCACGCGATCTGTGCGTCCGTCACGGCCGGCGCGTGGCGCTGGACGTCCCTGAGCTCGCGGTTCGTCCGGGGGAGGTGCTGGCGCTGCTCGGCCCGAACGGGGCGGGCAAGAGCACGCTCCTGCGCTGCCTGGCGCTGCTGCAGCGCCCGACCACGGGCGCCGTGCTGTTCCGCGGCGCCGCGCTGTCGTGGTCGGACGCGGTCGCCTACCGGCGCAGGACGGCGACGCTGCTGCAGGATCCGGTGCTGTTCGACACCACCGTCTACGAGAACGTCGCCGCGGGTCTGCGGCTGCGCGGCGTCCCGCGGGCGGCCGAGCGGCGGCGGGTGGGCGAGTGGCTGGACCGGCTGGGCATCGCCCACCTGTGCGACCGGCTGGCGCGCACGCTGTCGGGCGGCGAAGCGCGGCGCGTGAGTCTCGCCCGGGCGATGGTGCTCGAGCCGGAGGCGCTCTTTCTGGACGAGCCGTGCGCCGGCCTCGACGCCCCGACGCGGGCCGGGTTCGTGCGCCAGCTGGTCGACCTGCTCGACCAGCGGCGCGTCACCACGGTGTTCGTCACGCACGACCAAGCCGAAGCCCGCGCGCTCGCGGACCGCGTCGCGGTGCTCGTCGAGGGCGCCATCGCGCAGGTTGGTCCGGCGGCCGGCGTGCTGGATGGCCCCGCGCAGCCGTGCGTCGCCGCGTTCCTGCACGCCGGCCAGCTGCCACCCGCCAGGTGGCTGGCGAGCGCGGGTGCCGATGCGCCCGTCGGGTGACGGGTGCTCAAGACACAGAGGGAGAACCGATGGACCAGAAGCCAGGAAGCACGATGGGGCGCGAGAGGGAGCTGGCGCGCCAGCACCTCGAGTGGGCCGAGACGCTCGTCGATCACGCGCTAGAGACGGCCCGGTCCGGCGATCCGGTCCGCGCGGCGGCGCTGGTGGGGTGCTGCCGCGACGCCGTCGGGTCGGCCCTCTACCACCTCAGGGATGCGAGGCGCGAGTACGGGCACGCGGAGCCCGTGCCACCGGCCGGCGTCCGGGCCGGCGCCGCGGTGCGCTAGATCCCGGCGGGGGCCTCGAAGCGCCGCCACGAGATCAGCGACGTCGCCACCGCCGCGAGCAGCAGAGCGACCGCCGGCGTGGTGTAGCCTGCCTCGTCCAGGCTCACAGCCGCACGCGCCGCGGCGAAGACGGTAGCGAGCAACACCAGGAGCGCGAGGAAGGCGTGCTGGCGCCGCGCGAGCCACTGGCGGGCGCACAGCGAGACGGCGCCGACCACGACCGTCGCCAGCGCCGCGACGCGCAGCGTCTGGTCCGGCATGAGGAGCAGCGCGGGCACCGCC
>DASTZM010000206.1:0-2811 GCA_035764305.1 Chloroflexota bacterium
GACACCACGTTCTGCGCGTCGACCGCCTCCGCCGCCGCCGTCAGCGGGCCGCGGTACGCGCTGCCCTGGAAGGGCGGCTCGTTGAACGCCACCGTCTTGAACACGCGGGCGATCGGATGCTCGGCGATGATCGGCTCGTCCCACTGGTTCTCGTACGCCGGCACGACGTAGCCGGAGCCGACGCGCCACAGCTCGCGCTGCAGCTCAGGGGTCAGGTGTGCCTCGGCCAGCTGCGCCGCGGCGTCGAAGTTGCGCGAGCCCTTCATGAACCACCAGTGCGTCCCACTGGCGCCCTGGAGCCGCACGTTTGCCGGACCGAGCGGGTAGACGATGACGCCCGTTACGCTCGAGAGCGGAGTCACGCCGTCCTCGATTGTGACGCCGCGCGTCACCGACGTCGCGTACAGCGTGCCCGCGTTCTGCGTCAGCGCCAGCTGGCTCGCCAGCCACGCCTCGTTGTTCGATGTGTCGTTCCACGCGTTGACGCCCGGCGGCAGCATGGACGCGTAGGCCGGGTTCTGGTAGACATCGGCCAGCCAGCTGATCGCGTCGATCGTCTCCGGAGAGAACCAGGTGACGATCTCGCCGCTCGGGTCGGCCATCGCGCCGCCCCACGCCCACACGACGTTGCGGATCAGGCCGTCGCCGTCGCCCGAGCGATTGACGGTCATGCCCCAGCCGTACTTCCCGGTGGAACTGACCGCGAGCGCCGACTCCTTGAGCTTGTCCCAAGTGTCGAAGTCGCCCGCCTCGATCGAGCGCCCGACCTGCGCGAAGGTGTCCTTGCGCAGCCAGATGCCGTCCACGCGCCCGTGGAACGGCAGGCCCAGCCACTTGCCGTCGGTGAAGTGGGTCGCGCGCAGCCCGGTCATCACCTGGCCGTAGCGCTGCCGTGCGCTGTTGACCAGTGGCGTCGCGTCCGTCACCAGGTCATAGAAGTTCATCAAGCGCGCCGACAGCCCGTTATGGACGATCACGTCCACCGGCTGTCCGGCCGACTTCTGCGCCTGCAGCTTGTCGTAGATGCCCGAGCTGCCCAGGAAGCCCGCCAGGTCGGACAGGTCCAGGTCCCAGCGCTGCGCCGCGGCGTAGTCGGAGATGGTCTTCTTCAGGTGCTCGTTGTAATCCGGGTGGAAGTCCGCCGTCTGGACCACCTGCAGCTTGCCATTCAGGCGCGCCTGGGCGGAGACGCCCGCCTGCGCCACGTTCGGGAGCGTCGCCGTGCCCAGCGCGGAAAGCGCGCCTGCCGTCGCGGCCGCGCGGCCCATAAAGCCTCTACGCGTGACTGCCTTCTTCATCTGTATGGTTTCCCTCAATTGGTGTGATGAGCAGACGTGCCGTACAGGCCCGCGAGGGCACTATATAGCGCGGTCCGAGAGGACGCAAGTACCGCTCGATGACGCTCGACGCACACTAGACCGGGCGCCTCAACAGCGCACTCAACGACCCGCTGCCCTCAGCCCTCAGGGAACGCGTGCTCGCGATAGATCGCCTCGGCGTCCCCCAGCGCCGCCGCCAGCACCTCCGCGATCGGCCTCCCACCCAGCGCCGCGCGGACCATACGCACCCCCAGGCGCGCCGCTTCCACCACCTGCGCCGCCGGCGTCGGATCGCCGGCTTGCCCCGCGTGACTGATGAAGCCGCCCGGCGCCAGCAGCGCGCGATACCGTCGCACGCTCTCCTGATCTGGTAGCGCCGCCACCGCCGGGTCGGACCACTGTCCCTCGAAGACCGGCAGCGCGAAGCCCGCCCCCGCGCCCCACAGGCGGCGCTGGACGTCCGGCTGGAGCAGCGCCTCCCACAGCCGCTCGACCGGATCGGGCGGTGCCCCGCGCGGCAGGACCCACACCGCTCCGCCGCCCACCGCCCGAGGACGCTGCGCCGGTCCCGCGGGCCCGCTCACCAGCGACGCCCCCGCCGGCGGGCTTCCTTCTGTATAGACATACGGCGCATCGCCCCGCGCGCCCGGCAGCGCCCGAAACGCGGCGACGAGCCACTCCAGAGCCGCCGCCGTCTGCGGTGACGCCAGCGTGACGCGCTCTCCCGACCGGTCCGCCAGCGCCCCGCCGAACGCGTGGATCACGCCCCAGCACCAGGCGTCTGCGTCGGCCGTGTCCTCTGGTGCGACGCCCCAGCCCATCCCGAGGCGATCGATCGATGCGCGCAGGTCGCCCAGCGTCGCCGTTGCCGTCTCCGGATCGAGCCCCGCCCGCGCGAAGACATCAGCGCGCACCCGGTGGCCGGTCAGTCGCTGGTAGAGCGGAGCCGCGAACCAGGTGCCCCGCAGGAAGTGCTGTCGCTCGATCGCCTCCGGCAGCGCGCCGGCGCGCGCTTTGGCGGTGCGCATCAGCCCGGAAACGTCCTGCAGCAGCCCCATCCCCTGCAGTCGCGCCGTTTGCGCCTGACGGCCGAGCAGGAGCACGCCGTCGGGCGGCAGGCCCGCCTGCACCGTCACCAGCAAACGTCGAGCGATCGCGCCGGGGCTGCTCTCCCCGGCCGGCCCCACCAGATTCTGCAAATCAAACAAGTCAACCTTGTAGTCAAGCGACCGCGCCGCCTGTGTGACCGCGTCCCGCACGGCGGCATCGAGCGCGGGCTGCCCTTCCTGGGAGAGAACCAGGCGCAGCCACGTCGGGCCAAAGCGGACCGGTGTGGTGACCGGCGGGACGTAGATCGGCGCGCGCGGGTCACGCGGCTGCCACGGGACGGCGCAGCCCGCGGCGCCCACCGCCGCGCTCGAGAGGAGAAGGGCTCTTCGGGTTAGCGCCGTGCCCACAAGTGGGCGAGCGAGTCGCGGGGGGGGCCCCCCCC
>DASTZM010000207.1:0-13078 GCA_035764305.1 Chloroflexota bacterium
GACCTCGGTGACGTTTTTCGCGTACTACCTGGGAGCGCTGTGGAATGGCGCGTGGCTGTCGGCGGACATGTCACGTGTGACGTGCGACTCGGCGCAGATGATCGAGGCGTGCGCGTACTTCGCTGGGCTGGTAGTGCGCGACCGGGTGGCGGCGACGGTCGCCGACCTGGAAGCGGCGTTTGGTGACGCGAGCGCGGAGCGAGCCTTCCTGACGGGCGGACTGGCGACCTATGCGACGCCGGGCGCCCAGAACGTCGCGGCGGTGGCGGAAGGGTTGCGGGCACGCGGCCTACCGCTGGCGTACGCGCCGCTGCCGGCGTTCAAGACGTTTGGCGCGCCGCACTACTACATCGGCAACGGGATCGTGACCGGGGCGCGGCACCCAGACGAGGGCTGGGCGTACGTGAAGTGGGCGGCGAGCACACCGAACTGGGCGATTACACGTGGCCAGCCACCGGCGCGCGTGGACCTGTTCGACGCGTGGGCGGCGCGAGCCTACGAGGGGATCGGCGACCGCGTGCGGCTGGAGGTGTACCGCGACTCGCTGCGCCATCCGCTGCGGCTCGATCCACTCTTTCACGTACCGGCGGCGGAGCGCGTGCAGATGGTGGATCTGATCCAGGTCGGGTTGGACCGCATGTGGCGGGGGGACGCGCCGGCGCAGGTTCTGCGCGAGCTGAAGGGGCAACTGCAGCCGCTGGTGCCGCGCGAGCTGCCGGGCTGAGAGGGCGGGGCTAGAGCGTCTCGTTGGCGAGGCGTAGGTGGTGGAGCGTCCAGCGCTCGAGCTGCGCGCGCTGGGGCTCGGTGAGCAGGTCGCAGGCCCACCCCCAGTGCAGGGCTACCCAGTCGCCCAGCGAAGCATGCTCGGTGAAGCCTTTGCCATGCATGTGGCGCAGGACGGTGGAGAGGCGCGGGGCACCGAGCCCAAGGCCGCCGCGGCCGTTGGGGGCGGACGCAACCCACTCGAGCGGCTGGTGCTCGACGACGTAGTGGGCCGGCTCGGCCGAGACGATCCTGCCCCAGCCGATGCGGCACTGCTCCATGTTGTGGAGGGTGTGGGTGCGCTCCTGGGTGAAGCGCTGAACGTCGAAGACGTTGAAGCTGTGGTGCGGTCGGGCGCCGGCGGGGGCCTTGCCGAGGAGCCACTCGAGCTGCTTTGGTCCGGCGCGCGCACCGAACCGCTCACGGATCGAGTCGTGGAACGCGCGCACTTCGACGCGCTCGAGGAGGTCGCTGCCGATCCAGTAGGCCTCGACGACGGCAGGATCGAAGGGGTCAGTGTGGCCGGTGGTCCGGGCGATCAGCTGCAGATAGGGGTACGCCGCCTGGAACTCGCGCAGCAAGCTGGTGAAGTAGGGATCGGTGTGGCCGGCGACGGCGTACTCGAAGATGGTGCGGTTGTCCTGGGCGCGCAGCGGCCCGCAGCGCTCGAGGTGATTGGGCATGAAGGCGTAGCGCGTGAAGAGGACGGTGCCGTGGAGGCGCTGCGCCGGCGGTGGGGGGTGGTCAAGCGCCGCCACTTGGCTCCTCCAGCACGGCGACGAGGTCGTCAAAAAAGGACATGAGCTCCTGGGCTTCCGCCGCCTCAAGCACCTGCACAACGAGCCCAGTCTTGACGAGCACGTAGTCTCCCACACACGCCTCTGGATGCAGCTGCAGGCCGGCTTTGCGCGGCGTCTGGCCGACGACGACCTGCGCTTCAACGCCGCTGATGCTGACGATACGGCCGGGGAGAGCGAGGCACATCGGGGCTACTCGGCAGGGACACGGGGCAGAGTGGCTCGAAGCTGCTCGGGGGTGATGAGACCGCTGGAGGGCGGCTCAGGTGGCGCCGCGTCTGCTGGAAGCGGTGCGAGGTCGTAGAGCTGGAGCAGGCGTGCGATGACGGCGTCTGCGAGGGCGCGATCGAGGGGCGGGACTGAGGCGCCGCCGCCGTCCCAGGCGTACGTCTCGAGCAGCGCCACGAGCCGCGCCAGCGGCGTGCGGTGGAGTGCGTCCACGAGCTGGAGCAGCTCGGCAACACCGTCGCGCACGGCTGCGTCGGGATGGAGCTCCAATGAGGCAAGGAGAGTGTCAATGCGCGCCGCGGCCTCGTCGTAAGGGAGGAGTGCAAGCTCGGCCGCGGTGGCTGAGGGGGTAGGCTCAGGCATCGGGCGAGATCACCGTAGGGAGCACGGGCTCGGCGCATTCGCCATGAGAACCGTCGCGCACGCACCTGGCGTTGGGGCCGCACACGCCGACCATGACCTCGTGTGCGTTTCCGGCGACTCCGGGGATTGGCGACGACCCGAAGTCCTCTTCGAAGCGGCGCATTCCTTCGAGGAGTCCGGCGGCGGTCAGGTGAATGCTGGGCGGCGCGTCGAGTGAGACGAGGCCGGCCGCGGCGAGGGTGCGCAGGTCGTCGTCGAGCGACTCGTGGGGTCCGGCGAACACCTCGAGGTCGGTCGCGGTGGGCGTGTCGTTGAGCTGGTCGGCGTGGAGCCAGTAGAGCAGAGAGAGCAGCTCATCGCGGCGGCGGAGGGCGCTGAGTGCGGGGGCCTCACTCACGCTCATGCGGTCACCACCTGCGGCGCGATCTCATCCTCGACGCTGCAGGGGCAGCTGGTGGCGTCGCGGCTGACGAGGCGATCGCCGGAGCCCGAGCGGTAGACGTGGGTGGTGCAGGGCATGCAGGGGTCGAAGCTGCGGACGGCGCGGAGCATGTCGAGGGCCTTGAAGCGGTCCGGGCCGCCGAACTCTTCGAGGATGGGAGTGCGGACGATGGAGGCCTCGTAAGGGCCGGGCTGGCCCCACGGGTCGCGCGGGGACGCGTTGAGGGTGGACGGGGTGATGACCTGGTAGTTGGTGATCTTGCCCTTGTCCATGACCAGCCAGTGGCCGAGGAAGCCGCGGCCGGCGCCCCAGAAGCCGACGCCGCGGCGCTCGTCCTGGGGGACCTTGAAGGGGGTGCTGACGCGGGTCTCGCCGCGGCGCATGAGGGCGAAGCCCTGGAGGAGGACGTTCATGCCGACCATGGCGGTGTAGGCGATGGCGAAGGCGCGGGCGCGGTTGCGCTCGAATGCGTTCCAGGGATCGGTTGGACGGGGGACGCGCCACTCGAGCGACATGTCCGGCAGGTCGACCTTGGGGAGGCGGAGGAGGAGGGAGTTGCCGGTGGCCTCGATGAAGGGGTTCTGCGGGATCTTGCGGGCGACGGCGGTGGTCCACATGCGGGCATAGCAGCCGGCCTCCATGACGGTGCGGTCCCAGCGGGGGCTGGTGGCCCAGGTGTAGCGCTCCTTCCAATTCTTCTCGGTGGGGCGGGGGATGGTCTGCTTGTTCCAGGGGTGGTAGGGGCTGATCGGCTGGCCGACGGGGTCGGTGGCGTATCTGTCGCCGGACCAATGCTCGTAGAAGGAGTGGTCGACGAACTCCTCCATGCCGATGTTGATGTGCTGGAGGTTGGTGGTGATGAGCTCGCCGTTGCGGATGATGCCGGGGGTGGCCCAACGGCGCTCGCCCCACTCAGGGCAGTTCTGGTAGGTGGCGTCGTAGGCCTCGGGGTCGTCCCAGATGCCGAAGTCGATGAGGTTGCGTTCGCCGTCGCCGACTTGCTTGTAGGCGGGGTTGGCCTCGTAGAGAAAGTCGTAGAGATCGTTCCAGAGGAGGGCGACCTTCTTGGCGTAGTCGAACCACTTGAACAGGCGGGTCTGGTACTCGTTGAAGGTCTGGAGGGAGACGGTGGTGCTGACGCCGCCGGGGACCATGGTCTGGGGGTGGGGGAACTTGCCCATGAGCAGCGAGTACATCTCCAGGCCGATGCGGGACATGGGGAGGGCGTCCAGGTAGAGGCGGCCGGTGAGCGGGTTGAGGCCGCGCATGATGTCGGCGATGGTGCGCTGGCCGTGGACGGCGGCATTGGGGGCTTCGGCGCGCTGCGCAGCCTCCCAGACGGCGGGCTCGGACTGCTTGACCACCAGCTCGGAGAAGTCGGGGCCGGCGAGGAGGAAGAGGTGGAGGGAGTTGTCGTGGAGGAACTCGGCGACCTCGGCGAGGTTGCGGATGACGGTGCCCATGGGAGGTGGCGCGATTCCGAAGGCCATCTCGATGGCGTAGGCGGCGCAATTGGAGTGGACGCCGCCGCACACGCCGCACATGCGGCTGGTGATGAAGATGGCGTCTCGCGGGTCGCGGCCCTTGGTGATGACCTCGTAGCCGCGGAAGAGGGTGGCCTGGGCGTGGGCGTCGAGGTGGCGGCGCTGTTCCAGGTCGGCGGTGGCGTGCAGAGCCAAGGCGCCGGCGATGCGGGTGACGGGGTCGATGGTGAACTCTTGGATGGATCCGCTCTCGCCGGTGTCATGGGGCGGCGGTGACGCGGAGTGGCCGCCCACGGTCTGGTGCGCGGCGGCAGCGCCGGGATTGGCGGGCGTGGGCGGCGGCGCGTCGCCCGCAGGCGCCGTCGCGGGCGCGCGCTCCTTAGCGAATGCCTCGCCCTGCGTGAGCGTCGGAACGAGGTACGCGACGCCCTTGGGATCAAACTCGATGGGCAGATTCTGGAAGCACATCGGGCTGGTCGTGTGAGGATGCCAGGCGGGAAGGGAGCGTCTCGGCGTGGCGGGCGACCTCCTGGGTGAGCGTGACCATGGTCTGCAGGCGCGCCTCGAGCGGCGCCGTCTGGGTCTCGATGGCGCGGACACCCCACTGGACGTGGGCCAGGAGGCTCTCGGTCTTCTCGAGGTGCTCGCGGATGCGGCTGAGGCCCCGGAGGAGCACGACGAGAAAGACGACGAGCTCGGCGCCGAGGAGGAGTGCGATGGGGGGATCGAGGATGAGGTCGTTCATCGGGCGTCCTCGGGGTGCGCACGGGACAAGCGCACGGCGAGGGCGGCGGAGGCATCCTCGAGGGCGGGGGCCGCGCGGGAGAGGCGGGAGGCGGGGTCTTCGAGGTCGCGGAGGAGGGCGAGGGCGGCGGTGTAGCCGGCGACGCCCTGGGCGGCGGGGAGGGCGCGCTGCGCGAGGTGGCGGATGGTGCGAGCGTACTGGAGGATGCGGTAGGCCTCGGCGAGGACGAAGAAGGTGAGCGCGCCGATGGCGACGAGCTCCAACGACCAGAGAACGAAGGGGAGGAGCATCAGCGCCCCTCCCTACTCAGGGCGGCGTTTGACTGGGACGGGGAGACGGGGGCAGGTGGCGGGGCGAGGTGGGATTCGGCGGCGGCGAGGTGGCCCCTGACGCGGTCGAGGGAGTCGGCCAACTGGAGGAGGCTCTCGTCGAGGGTCGCGGAGGCGCTGGCGAGTGGCGCGGTGTGGCGCTCGACGTCTCTGAGCGCGGCGGCGATGCCGCGGACGTGGCGAGCGATGCCCCAGAGGAGCCAGACGACGGCAACGAGGGTGGCGGCCAGCACGAGCACGACCACAGCGGCGTAGCCGAGAGCGAGAGAGCCGGGGACGACGATCACGTCCGGTCCTTCGGGTCCCCCTGGGCGAGGCGGCGGTCGATGGATTCGGCGGTGTGGGAGACGGCGGCGAGCGCGGCGAGGATGCGGCCGAGGGTGGCGTTGGTCTGCTCGAACTGCCAGATGGCGGCGGTGTTGCGCGCGATCTGGCTGCCGACCTGCCAGGTCTCGGCGGTGTGGCGCGAGACGTCGTCGGTGAGGGCGGCGATCATGATGAGGAGGAAGGCGACGACGACAATGACGGCGGCGCCGACGGCGGCGGCGATCCACCACGGGTCGAGGTTGAGCGGGGGCATGGCGGTCTCCTTTCCGTGGTGTCGGGTCAGAGGTCTCTGGGGTAGCTGCCGCGCTGGCCGAGACGGCGGCGGAAGTGGTCGGCGGGGCGCTCTTTGCTGGGGGACTTGGTGCTGCCGAAGCGCTGAAACTTGTGATAGAAGAACTCGATCGTCCGGTCGAGCGGGTTCTCGGGGCCGCGGGGGGCGCCGAAGCCGGTGGGGGTGTGGCCCTCTTGATCCCAGCGGTTCTCGCGGTTGCGGTGGCGGATGCTGATCATGCGCAGGGGGCGGACGAACGTGCCGGAGAGGCGCGTGAGCATGCTGGCGGCGTTGGTGGCGGGTGGGCGCTTGTAGAAGGGCGTGAACTTCTCCGGAAAGCCGGGCATGGTGCAGCCGATGCAGGGACCGCCGACGTTCATGCAGCCGCCGAGGCTGCTGATGGCGCCGCGCTCGCTGATGTTGCACTGGACGATGGGGCCCCAGCACCCAATGGGGGCGAGGCACTCGGGGTCGCCGTACTCGTCGGCGAAGGTGCCCTCCTCATAGAAGCCGCCGCGGACGCAGCGGGTGTGGACGGTGTGGCGGAAGAGCCACGCGGGCCGGCCGAGCTCGTCGAAGTCGGGCAGGGGGCCGATCCCGTTGAGGAACTGGAGGAGCACCGTGACGGTCTCGGTGAAGTTGTTGGAGAGTGGGGCGCAGCCCGGCACGTTGACGACCGGCAGGCCGAGCGCACTGCGGTAGTCGCCGCCGAGGAAGTCGGCGACGCTCATCGAGTTGGTGGGGTTGTGGTGGGCGGCGGGGATGCCGCCCCAGGTGGCGCAGGTGCCGATGGCGATGACGGCGGCGGCACCGGGGGCGAGGCGGGCGAGCCACTCGGCGGTGAAGACGGTGCGCTTCTCGCCGTTGGGGCCCCAGGGCTCCTCGCCGAGCGAGGCCCAGTAGCCGCCGCTGGGGGTGGTGAGGCGTTCGTCGGCGAGTGAGCCCTCGTAGATGAGCACGTATGGGGCGTCGAGCTCGCCGTGCAGCGCCTTCTCGAGGGAGTGCATGTAGGCGGTGCCGGACTCGAGATTGAGGACGTGGTGGTGGAGCACGACCTGGGGGACGCCGGGGAGCTTGCCGGTGATGAGGTCCTCGACGGAAGGCTCGGTCGCTTCGAGCACGCTGATGGAGCAACCGTCGCAGCTCATGCCGGAGAGCCAGAAGGCGTGGACCTTCTCGAGGGGGCCCATCAATGTGCCGTGGGGGCGCTTTCCGGTCTTGATGAGGAGCTCTTCTTGCGTCTCGCCGCCGACGTTGCCCATGGACTGCTGGGGGTGGACGGCGTCCGGGAGCGGGGGGAGGAGGGCAAGCAGATCCTCGGCGCGCGAGCGGTGAGGGGCCTTGGTCCGAGCCATAGATCAGGCGCGGCTGGAAGCGCTGCAATATGTGTGCCCGGCGCGCAACGCGACGCGCGACATGGGGTCAGCCAAGACGAGAGCAGGACCAGGCAGCGATGCGGGAGCGGACAAGGGCGGCGGCGTGCGGCACGGCGCCGGCCACAGCGGGGGTGAGGCTGGGCCGGAGGCCAGGGGCGATCTCCTCGCAATCGGCGGGCTCGCAGCCGACGATGAGTACGAGTGGTGGGAGGCAGCCGGCAGCGCGTGCCAGGGTGAGGATGGCGGCGGGGTCGACGGTGTGGAGGCTCTGCGGGGCGAGTCCGTCTGCCGTGGAGGGCTCGAGCTCGTACAGAGTGCCGGGCGGCTCACCGCGCGCGGTGGCGTCGAGCAGGATGAGCGCGTCGTAGCCGGCGAGGAGCTCTTGGACGACTCGCAGGCCGGCGATGCCGGCGTCGAGGAGCGTGACGCCGTCGCGGAGGGGGTGGTCTTGCAAGTGCAAGACGACGGCAAGCCCGAAGGCGTCGTCGCGGCGGAGGAGGTTGCCCAGGCCGGCGACGAGGAACCGGGGACCGCCCACGAGGCGATGGTACGATCCCACCGAGGCACAGATGCGGATCGCGGTGGCGGGCAAGGGCGGGGCGGGGAAGACGACGATCGCGGCGACGCTGGCGCGGCTGTTGGCGCGGGATGGGTACTGCGTGACGGCGATCGACGACGATCCAAATCCGAACCTGGCGGTGGCGCTGGGGGTGCCCGCGGAGGAGCGGGAAACGATGCGGCGCGTCCCGCGGGAGGTGCTGACAGAGCGGCGCGATGAGCGTGGGGAACCGAGACTGGCGCTGGCGCGGCCGTTTGAGGAGGTGGTGAAGGAGTTCGGGGTGTGCGGACCGGATGGGGTGTCGACCGTGGTGATGACGGGAGTGGTGGAGCCGGGCTCGGGCTGACTGTGCGGGCAGCATGCCACCGTGCGTGGCGTGATCGGCGAGCTGGAAGGTGGGAAGGGCGAGAACGGAGCAGGGGGTGAGGTGACGGTGGTGGACATGGAGGCGTCGATCGAGCATCTGAGCCGGGGCACGCTACGGCACGTGGAGGGGCTGCTGATCGTGACGGAGCCGTACTTCAGAGCGCTGGAAACGGCGGGGCGGACAGTGCGGTACGCGCGGGAGCTGGGGATCCCGGACATCTACGCGGTGGCGAACAAGGTTCGGTCGCCGGAGGACGAGCGGGCGATTCGCGAGTACTGCGCCGGGCAGGACCTGCCGGTGCTGGGGGTGGTTCCGTTTGACGAGGCGGTGACGGAAGCGGATCGCGCGGGTGAAGCGGTGCTGGATGCGGCGCCGGACTGCGCCGCGGTGGCGGCAGTGGCGCGGCTGGCGGCAGAGCTAAAGGGGACGTGGGTGGAGGTGCCGGCGTAGGGCGCGCCGCGCCGGCGTGAGTGGCGTGAGTGGCGTGAGGGGATGAGGGGAGCGGCACAGCGCGAAGGCGAGGCAGCGGTGGTGCGCGTGCTGGTGGCCGGGGTGGGCTACACCAACCTGCGCGACATGTCGGTGGGGCCGGCGCTGGCCGAGCGGCTTGGCGCAGAGACGTGGCCGGAGGGCGTCGACGTGGTCGATCTAGGCATCGGCGCAATCGCGGCGGTGCATTACATGGTGTGGGCGCAAGAGAACGGTGCGTATGAGCGGGCGGTGCTGTTTGGCGCAGCGCGGCGAGGTCGCCCGCCCGGCAGTTTGACGTGCTACCGGTGGGACGGCGTGCTCCCGGGCGCGGAGGACGTCCAGGCGCAGGTGGCGGACGCGGTCACGGGGGCGATCTCGCTGGCGGCGCTGCTCATCGTCGGGCGGCAGCTGGGCGCGCTCCCGGCGGATGTGGTGGTGGTGGAGGTCGAGCCGGCGGACGAGTCGTGGGGGCCGGGGTTCTCGCAGGAGGTAGCGGCGTGCCTGGACGCGGCGGCGGCGGCGATACGGCGCGCGGCGCGGGCATCTGGGGCCGACCTGCCCGTGCTGGGCGTGCAGGTGCCGCGCGCGGCGCGGCCGCGCCGCGCCGGTGAGCGGGGCGGCGCGGGGCCGGCGCTCGGTCGCTAGGCGGGCATGCCGGTGCTGCGGGTGGCGGTGGCGGGCGCCGCATCGTCGTGTGCCGGACGGTCGGACAGGGAGCTGGGGGCGTTGAGGTGAGCGCCGGGATCGACGCCGACGCCGAGGCGGTCGACCAGCTCGCCGCCCAGCCAGCCGGTGACGGCGCCGATGAGAACGGCGGCGAGCGACAAGCCGAACGCGATCATATCCGGGGCGTAGCCGGCGCTGCCCGAGCGCAGGAGCCAGCTGACGGCGAAGAGGGCGACGACGACGACGTTGCCGATGCCGTGCCACAGGCCGATGGACTTGGCGCGGGTGCCGCCGGGAATGGCCAGCCAGTCGATCAGCCCAAAGAGGGCGGCGGCGAGGCCGCCGACGATGCCCGCGGCGATGGCCCAGAACGCGGCGACCGAGAGGTCGGTCGTGCCGGTCAGCATCTGGATGACGTCGAAGATGAGCGACGTCACCAACAGGCCGAGCGGGAACACGATCAGCATGGGATGGATGGGGTGACCGAGCAGCTTGGCCTTGCTTTCCACGGAGTCCTCCTTACGGCGCCGCGCGGCCGCGTATGTGGCCGCGTCGCCGTCTAGGGCAGCAAGCGCCGTGCCAGGTGCGAGGTCTCTCGGCCTAGCGGAGCTGCCAGCGGGCGCGGAGGGCGGCCCAGGCTTCGAGCATCTTCTGGACGCTCTTGCCGGGGATTTCCACGCCTAGCTCCTTGAGGATGACGGGCATCATCTCGTTGCCGATGGGGCTGCCGGGGATGAAGACGACTCGCGGATCCTTCCTATAGGTATCGAGCGCCACATCGTCCAGGACGAAGTAGCGCCCCTCCTTGACGTGCGCCTCGAAGTCGGGGTCCTCGGCGCGGCCGATCATGAAGGTGGGGCGCCCCTTCAGCTTCACGACGGCGTCCCACGAGTGTAGGTCTTGCCAGAAGTCGGCGAAGCCGCGGAAATGGCCGAGCGTGCCTTCCATGGTGACGCCCTCGCCGGCGATGATGCGGATGGGGTAGCGCTCCATCCAGCCCTCGGACTGGCTGGGTTTCAGTCGCACGCGCGCGGTGTCGAGCGGTGCGCCCCGCACGTCGATGCGGGCGCGCTGGTCGATGCCGACACCGCGCGACGCGGCGGCGCGGACGAAGCGGAGCGATTCGCCGTCAAACCCGGCCAGGTCGGCGGCGATCACGTCGTGCGCCACCGGATCGTCGGAGGCGAGGACGCAGCCGACGAAGCGGGAGGTGTTGGCGACGGGGCCGTTGCCCTCGCCGGCGACCAGCGCGTCGGTGACGACCAGGTCGGGTCGGGTGACGGTGAGGAGGTCGGCGACGGTCTCCTCGACCTGGTCGCGGTGCAGGCGGTGCATCGTGTCCTGACGCGCGGCGCCGACCCAGTTCTTGATCGCGCACGTGACGGGATCGAGGAAGTGGGTCTTGAGCTTGGGACAGTCGATGACGACGTCGGCCTCGAGCAGCGGGCGCGGGACGGGGATCCGGTGAATCAGCTTGCCGCGGGGCACGTCGATCTCGACCTGCTCGACCTCGTCGAAGTAGACAGGCTCGGCGCCGGCGTCGACGGCGAGGCGCTCCATGCCGGTGGTGGACATGATTTCGCGTGTGACCTGTCCGCACGACGAGCACTCTCCCACCTGGACCTTCGCTGCGCCGGCCTCGCGCGCCAGCCGCGCCAGCGCGGCGACGACCCGCGGGTCGGTGGTGCAGCCATCGGCGGCGAGACGGAAGACGGTCAGGTTCGGCTTGATGAGCACGGTCTGGCCGGGCTTGACGAAGCGGCCCATGCCCCCCAGGCAATCGACCGCCTCGCGCACGAGGCGGTCGATGCCGGCGTCGTCGATCGACTCGTCCTCGGTGCGGGCGATGGCGACGATGGAGCGCTCAGGGAGCGCGCCGCGCCCCTCGACGGTGTGCTGCGGGTGGGGACGCGGTTGGGTATCGGACGGTCCCGGTGTGGGGCCGCCGAGCGCGAAGACGGCGGCGCCGGCGACGAGCGGCTCGTCGGAGAACTCGCGAATCATCTGCCTGTATGCCTCCCCCACGGGACGAACGTTGCGGTCCAGATCGAACAGCCCGACCGGGTTGACCACGCCCCGGTCAAGCGAGAGCGCCGAGTCCCAGTCGACTTGATCGATCAGCGAATACCACGTGAAGCCGATCACGGGGATGCCCTGCGAGCGGAGGTGCCGGACGTTGAAGAACTCCTTCCACAGCCAGCGCGGTGCGTCGGCGGCGCTGACGAAGGAGCTGGAGATGGTGTTGGTCTCGGTGTGCATGACCGGGCGGCGGTAGCGGTCGTAGTACTGGCGCGTGATGGGGGCCCAGCCGAACACTTCGCCGGCGGGCTTGAGCTCCAGAGAAGCGGTGACGAGCTGCTCGTTGCGCTCGTAGTAGTCGTTGCCCACCACGATGCGGTCGGCCAGGCCATGGCCGGCCTGGCGCATGAACCAGCCGAAGTCCTCGCGGGGCATGCCGTTGTCCAGCAGGTAGAGCGTCATCTCGCCCGACGGCTGGTGGCCGAAGAGGAGGTCGAATGGCAGGAAGCGGCGCTCGTTCTCGAAGTCGGCGCGCGCAACGCAGTCGGGGTCGTTGGTGGCGGCGTGGAACTGCTCCGCGCTCTCGCTCTGGATGAAGACGGCGTCGGGGCGCAGGCGTAGGATCTCGCGCACTCCCAGGAGGTTGGCGCGGCAGAGGTGGCTGACCGCGGTGACGAACGCGCGGTCGGACTTCTGGCGCTCGTTCCACAGACCGTGCAGCGCGGACAGGCGGGCGCAGACGTAGATCTCGTTGACCGGCGTGTAGAAGCGGACCCACGGGTAGCGCGCGGCGAACGCGGCGGCGTAGCGCGCGAACTGCTCGGGGAAGTCGGGGTTCTGAAAGTCGCCGATCCAGTCGGGGACGCCAAAGTGGCAGAGGTCGACGATTGGCTCGATCTCGAGCCGGCGCAGCTCGGCGAAGACGTCGTCGACGAACTGCCACTCGAAGGTGTGCGCGGCGGTGTGCACTCGGTGGTACGGAGGGCCGTAGCGCAGGCAGCGCAGCCCCAGCTCACGCGTCAGGCGCAGGTCTTCACGCCAGCGCGTGTAGTGGAAGGTCTTCTCCAGCTGGTCGACACGAATGGTGCGGCCGTCGGCTCCCGTGATGGTGGGATAGGAGCACTCGATGCCGGTGGAGAAGATGAAGGCGCCGGGTTGGAGAGGGGTCATGCGTCCTGGCGCTGGAGGGTCTCGAACGCGCCGGCGAGCGCGAGGCCGTAGGCGACGTGCGCAGCGACGAGCAGGAGAGCGCGCTGTGGCGGCTCCTTCCAGGGCGGAGGCATGAGCTTCATGGCGGGCACGAGCGCAGCCGGTCCGGCGGCCCAGACGAGCAGACCATAGACGGTGCCCGCCGGCAGCACGGAGGCGCGCACGCTGCCCTGGATGAGGCCGAACAGCGCGCCCCACAGCGAGCCGTACGTGAGGTGGGTGGCCATGCCGGCTGGTCCCCGCCAGCGGCTGATATCGTGGCCGAAGACGCCCGAGGCGACCTTGTGCGCGAACTGCTCGGCGAGCCCTTCGGGGCCGGGGGCGACGGGGAGCGTCAGCGCCGACGCGGGCGCGGCGGGACCGGTCGACTCGGACTCCTTCTGGGAGCGCTCGTCCTCGGCCGCTTTGGCGGCGGCGGGGGACTGCTCGCGCGCCTGCCACTGCTTGACCTCATCGGGGTTGAAGGGGTTCTCAGGCAGGGGCTTGTCCTTCTTCTCGCTGTCACCGCCGGAATGGCGCTGGTCCATTCCGGGTAGGGCGCGGGCGATGGCCGAGAGGAGGAGCGAGGCGGCGAAGCCGGAGACGAGACCGTGGAGGGTGATGCGGAGTGGGGACACGCTCCTCTCAGCTTAGCGCGTTTGCCGGTCCGCCGCTTGCCCGGTG
>DASTZM010000208.1:0-3742 GCA_035764305.1 Chloroflexota bacterium
ACGCCGAAGGGCGACCGGTAGCGGAGAGCGCCGCGGCGTGAGCGCGCGTGCCCGGCCGGCGCCGGGCACGCGCTGAAACGTCTGCCGGTCTAGATGCGTACGAGCGGATCGGGCTACCTCAGAACCTCATTGCGGGTTGGCGCGCAGGAAGTCGTTCACGGCGTCGGCAGCTTTTTTGGCGGCGGAGGGAGGTGAGTCTTCGCCGTTCCACATGGGGGTAAGGTTGGTATTGAGGAGGCGGTTGATCTCGACCTCGTCGGCGGAGAGCAAGCGGACGAAGCTACTGCCCTTCTTCATGAGATCGACCGTCATGGTGGGGGTCTCGAGCGTCTTGATTGCGCGGAGCTGCTTGATGACCTCCTGGTTCGCCGCGTCCGAGAAGTAGACGCCGGTGCCGCCGCCGGCGAGCGAGGCGATCTTCTGACCGTCGTCGTTGGCGGTGAACTTGACCCACTCCCACGACTCCTTGGGGTACTTGCTCACGGTGGCGATGGCGGGGCCGGAGGTGGCGTAGTCGTTGGCCATGACGCCCTTCGGATTGGGCCCCTTGGGATAAGGGACCATGCCCCACGCGAAGTTATTGATGTCCTTGAACTGGCCGATGCCGGAGGTCCAGCGGGCCATCATGGCGACGCGCCCCTCGATGAAGGCCTTGGTGTCGTCAGAACCCATCTCGCGCGAGAAGTTGGCGGGGGTGGTCTTGTGCTTGTGGCGCAGGTCGGTCAGGTATTGCAGAGTCTCGACGTTCGCGGGCTGGTCATACAGGATCTTCTTGGGGGCGCGGTAGTCGTCGAACTCCTCCATGCCGTTGGAGTTCATCCACATGCGGTGCAGGCCGGTGCTGGCGCCGGCGACCTGCCAGGCGCCAGGTCCGCCCCTTGTGAGAGTGCGCGCCGAGTCGAGGAACGACTGCCAGGTCCACTTGTTCTGCTGGTAGAGCTCATACGGGGTGGGCAGTCCAACGGCCTTGAACATGTCGCGGTTGTAGTAGAAGAGATTGGGGCTGCCGCCGGATGGCATCCCGAGCAGCTCACCCTTGGGATTGCTCATGATCTCCACGGCCTTCTTGTGGAGGAGGTCGGCCTTGAAGGACTTGTCTTCCCTCATGAGAGGATTGAGCGGGAGGATGACGTTCCGGCGGGCGTAGGCCTGGACCTTGGGCATGTCGAGGACGTGTGTATCCGGCGGGGTGCCGGCGACAAACATGGCGAGGATCTTGGGCTGGAAGTCATCCTGGATGTGGAGGATGTCGACCTTGATGGTGGGGTACTTCTGCTGGAAGTCGTCGGCGCGCTGGCGGTTCCGCTCGTAGTAGTCGGGGGTGCCCCAGTGCGCGAACTGGATGGTGACGGGCGCCTTGGTGGGCGCACCCGAGCCGGCAGTGGTCTGCGCGCCGGAGCCGCCACATGCGGCGGCGAAGACCCCGACGAGGCCGGCGCCCAAGGTGGAAACGGCGGATCGACGGGTCAGGGGCATGGTGCGGATCCTTCCTGCTTTCCAAGGTACACCCGCGCCTGCCGATCCGCAACCGGTCCCCGGTCGCCTCGCGCCAGCGCCGCCGCCGCTGTGACAAACTATGAGGGGCGCGGCGATGGAGCACCGAGAAACGCAGCGGCGCGCAGTGAACAGGCTGGTTCGGGTACTCGACGAGGTGGTCAATAACCCGGCGCTCCGAGAAGCCCTGCAGGCTCCGGCCGAGAGCGACGACGCCGGCCCCGAGCTGAGCCGGGCGGAGCGCGTCGAGCGGGCGGTGGAGCGCTACGTGCAGCGCGCGGACATTTACGTCGCGGCGCTGACGCGCAAGAGCGAGCGAGAGGCGGCGCTGTACGAGGAGACCGGCGCGCTGCCGGCCGAGATCACCGGGCTGGGCGAGCTGAAATCAGACCAGACCGACGACGCGCTGCGCGCGTACCGGCGCCGCCTGGCCGAGCTGGCGCGGCGCGGGCTGTACTCCGGCCCCATCCAGCTGCGCCGCATCCGGCCCGACGGCTCCTGGGAGAACCTCCACCTGCGCGGCGACTAAACGCCGATTACACCGCGTGGGTGTGGGGCCACTCGAGCTCGAAGCCCTGCTGCACACACAGCGCCTGGAACGCCCTGAGCTTCGTGGCGTCCTCGCGCACCTGGTGGGGCTCAAACCCTCGATCGAGGCAGTGGGCGGCGAGGAGACCCGCCGCTTCGCCGATGTTCCACTCCACGGGATGGAGGCGGTAGCAGCCGTTGGTGATGTGCGTCACGCCGAGGTTCTTGCAGGCGGGGAGGAGGTTGCGGACGCGGAGCGGCAGGAGGGCGCCGAGTGGGATGCGGAACGGCAGCGAGTCGATGTCGATGTAGTTGTCGAGGGCCGTGGACGGATGCAGGTCGATGCGGTAGGAGCCGATCCCCACGCTGTCGGGGAAGCGCTCCCCCTCCCCGGGCTCGCCGCGTTGGATGCCCCGCGCCGCGGCGCCGACGTGCTGCTCGGTGACGGTGAAGATGGCCTTGATGCGCCGTGACTCGCGGATGTAGGGGTACTTCGCCAGACCATCGGCGGTGCCGACCATATCGGGGCGGAGGTAGAGACCGGGGTAGCCGGTGCCGCCATCCTTGCGAGGAGCATCCATCTGCATCCAGAAGACGAAGGAGAGAGCCATCTGCTTTGCGTCTTCGAGATACCGAGCGACCTCATCGGCGGGCTTGTCGATGATGTTGCCCTCGAAGTAGTCGACCTGCGGCCAGTTGACGAGCGTGACCTCGTGGGGCATCACGCCTTCCGGGTAGTGGCCGGAGTGGACGATGCGCCGGAAGAGCCACAGCGCCTGACCGGGCGCCTCCTGTTCCTCCGGGAGGAGGCAGCGCCGGCGGGGCGAGAGGTCAATGGGGTGGGCGTGGGTCCAATCGAACATGCGGTTGGGCCAGGGGGTGTTCCATGGCTTGTCGCCGGGGCGGATCGCGGGCGTGTAGTCGCGCCAGCGCTCGTACTGGGCGGGCTTCTCGATCACGTAACTGGCGCCGGGTGTCGGGTCGTAGGCGATGGGGAAGCAGAAGGTGAAGCCTTGCACGTTGTCGGGCTCGGCCGGGCCGGTGGGGGCGTGCGGCTCGCCGGTCTCGGCCTGGCTCTCGGCGCCGCTGACGTACTCGACCCCTGCCATAGGCAACAAGTCACCCAGCTCGGTGGCGTCCAGCACGTACCGGGCGTGCACGACCGTCTCGTCGCCGGTGTCGAGGTCGCGCAGGGTGACGGCGCGGACGCTATCGCCTGCGGTGTGGGCCGCGACGGCGACGGTGCGCAGTAGCACGTCGACGAGGCCGCGCGTGCGCGCGTAGGCCAGCTGCTGCTCGAGCACGGCCAGCCCGACGCGGAACTCATGGCAGACGCGAGAGACGCCGCCCTGGCCAGGGTTGAGGTTAGGCGTGGCGCGCGCCTGTGGAGTGAGCGGGTAGTGATCGCGGTAGTACTGGCGGACGAGCGTGCGGTACTGGCGGTAGCGGCGCGTGCAGCCATGGGACTCGATCCAGCGGTTCTCGTCGGGCGGGACCGCCTGCTGGGTGAGCTGGCCGCCAATCCAGTCGGTCTCCTCCGTCATGATTACGCGCAACCCATGGCGCGCAGCGGCGAGGGCCGCGGCGCACCCGCCAACTCCGCCGCCGATGATGATGACGTCGGCGGCGAGTTCGCGGGCGGGAAGCCTTGCCTTGGCGGCTCCGGGCTGGCCGCGCAGCGGCTTTCGCAGCAGGAGTGAGGCGGGCAGCGCGAGGCTGG
>DASTZM010000209.1:0-2859 GCA_035764305.1 Chloroflexota bacterium
TGCGCGCTGGTAGACGCGACGTACACGACGACGCACGTGTGGCAACTCGACTCGCGCCAGGACACGGACGAGCTGCGCGTCTCTTTGCGCTGGCTGCGGCTGCCGCGCGAGCTGACGCTCGTGGCGCCGCACGCGCCGCCGGCGGTGACGGGGGGGCAAGCACAGAAGCGCGGCCTGTTGTGGCTGGTGGCCGAGGAGATCGAGGTGGGAGGCGCGCCGACGGAGCCCGCGAAGCACGACGATACGCGCACGGCGCGAGCGCAGTGGGATCACGCGCTGCGCCGCTCGACGAACGGCCCGACGGTACAGCTGAGTCTGCCGGCGGATGAGTCCCCGCGACGCGGCGAGGACCGGGCACACCCGGCACGGTCCCGGGCACGGATCGTGGGCTACGTCGCGGTCGCGGCGGCGCCGCGTGAGAGGAACGCCTACCTGCGCTCGCTCGTCGTGGATCGGTCGCAGCGGCGCAAGGGAGTGGGAGTGCGACTCCTGGCAGAAGCGAAGCGCTGGGCGGCGCAGCAAGGAGCGTGGTGCCTGATCGCGGACGCGCCGGCGCGCAACTTTCCGGCCATCCGCCTGCTCCAGCGAGGCGGCTTCGCCTTTTGCGGGTACAACGACTCGTGCTACATCGACAACGAGGTGGCGGTCTTCTTCTGCGCGCGGCTCAGGTAGGCTGAGATAATTCGCGCGCGTTGAATAGACCCATCCAGATAGGCCTGCTCGGCGTCGGCACCGTCGGAGGGGGCGTCGCGCGCCTCCTTTCGCGTAAGTCGGCTTCGCTGGCTGCCGAAACCGGGCGCGAGATCGTCCTGCGCCGCGCGCTGGTGCGCGACCTGTCTCGCGCGCGCAGTGTGGAGCTCCCGGCGGAGCTGCTGACGACTGACCCTGAAGCGGTGCTGGGCGATCCCGAGATCGACGTGGTCGTCGAGGTGATGGGCGGCATCTCGCCGGCGCGGGAGTACGTGCTGCGTGCGATCGAGGCGGGGAAGCACGTGGTGACAGCCAACAAGGACCTGATGGCGACGCACGGCGTCGAGATCCTGGAGCGCGCGCAGCGCCACGGCGTCGACGTGTACTACGAGGCGAGCGTGGGGGGCGGCATCCCGCTGATCGGGGTGTTCCGGCAGGACCTGGCGGCGAACGAGGTGCACCAAGTGCACGCGATCATCAACGGCACGACAAACTACATCCTGACGCGGATGGCGCAGGACGGGGTCGATTTCGCGCCGGCGCTGGCGGAGGCGCAGTCGCTGGGCTACGCCGAGCGCGACCCCACCAACGACGTGGAGGGGATTGACGCGGCGTACAAGCTGGCCATCCTGGCGTCGCTCGCGTTCCGCACAGCCGTGGCGCCCGATCAGATCTCGCGGGAGGGGATCACGCGACTGCGCGCCGCGGACTTCCGCTACGCGCGCGAGCTGGGCTACGTGATCAAGCTGCTGGCGATCGGCCGCCGGCACGGCAGCGGCGCGCAGTCGGAGATCGAGGTGCGCGTCCACCCCACGCTGCTGCCGCACGACGTGCTGATGGCGGACGTGAACGGCGTCTTCAACGCGGTGCACGTGCAGGGGGACCTGGTGGGGAACGTGCTGTTCTACGGCCGTGGCGCGGGGGCGGAACCGACGTCGAGCGCGGTAGTGTCGGACGTGATCGACGTGGCGCACAACCTCAACGCGGGGGTGAAGAACCGCATCCCGCTGCACTTCGGAAGCGCGCTACCGATACGCCCGATGAGCGCGCTGGAGACGCGCTACTACGTGCGCCTATGGGTGGCCGACCGGCCGGGCGTGCTGGCGAAGATCGCGCAGGTGTTCGGCGACCACCGGATCAGCATCGCGTCGTGCATCCAGAAGGAGACCGATACGACGGCGAGGACGGCGGAGCTGGTGATCGTGACCCACCCCGCGCGCGAAGCGGACATGCAGACTGCCGTCTCGGAGTTCCGCACGCTGGACATCGTGCGCGAGCTGGCGAACGTTCTGCGGATCGAGAACGTGGGCTGAGCCCTCTCCTAGCGGGAGAGGGGGCTTAGCGCGGGCTGAAGCCGACGGCCTTCGTCTCCTGCTCGGCGGAGGCGCGTACGAGCTCCTCGATCTGGGAGTAGATCGTCTTGAAGTCGGCGGCGATCTGGCCTGCGGTGCGCGTGTCGTGCTCGCCGCCGGACTGACCGCCGCTGCCCTCACCACGGGATGGCGCGGGGGGAGCGGCGGTGGCGGTAGCGCCAGTGCCGGTGCCCTCACCGGCGGGTGGCGTGGCGACGGCGGCGTTCTGGGCGTTGGCGGCGGAGGAGCCGGCGATGGGACCGCGAGCGCCGGTGAGGCGGGTCGCGGCCTCGACGACGGCGATGATCAAGGTGTCGCTGAGCGTTCTGGCCATGTGTCCTGAGTCTACAGGCGGACCCCGCCGCTAGCGGCGACCCTGCTCTTCCCAATACGCGTCGAGCGCGCGCTGGATGCGGGGCTGCAGGCGCTCCAGCGTCTCCTTGGCGGTTGCCTGACCGGCGGCGACGTCGCCGAGCGCAGCGCCGAGCCCCGCAGCCCGGTCGAGCACGCGCTCGGTGAGCTCGCCGACGACGTTGATCGTGCTCCCGCCGCCGGGCTCGAGCACGCGCACGAACGCCTCGGCGTTGAGGACGTGGGTGCGGGCGAGCGGCAGCCAGAGGCGGCGCGCGAGCTCGGGTGCGGCGCAGAGGCGGCCGGCCTCGGCGGCACGCGCCTGACCGCCCTCACCGCCGAGCCACTTCAGCGCCTCCCACGCGGCGTCGCGGTCCTTGCTGTTCTTGGTCATGGCCTGTCCATCAAGCGGACAGGCGTGCGCGCGCCGCCGGCGTGGGCCGGTGGGAAGGAGTTGGACGTCGAA
>DASTZM010000210.1:0-5141 GCA_035764305.1 Chloroflexota bacterium
CTCTACGCGCAGGACCTGCAGGACCCCGAGAAGTCGGCCCTCTACTTCCGCAACCTGATCGAGGTGCGGCGCGCGGCGCTGGCCAGCGACCTGCCCTGGTGGCAGGTCGTCTGCTCCAACCAGATCCGCCCCCACACCGTCGTCCCCACCGCCGCCAACCTTGCCCTGCAGGCGTACACCACGCTCGCCGCCGGCGGCACCGGCGTCGGCTGGTTCACCTACTACGGTCTGGCCTACGGCCACGCGCCAATCGACGGCGCCACCGGCCGCAAGACCCCCGCCTGGTACGCGCTGCGCGCCGTGAACGAGCAGGTCCGCACGATCGGCGCGATCGTGGCCCGCCTGCGCTCGACCGGCGTCTTCGTTGCGGCGCCGGACGCCGAGCCGTGGCGCGCCGCCGAGATCGACCCACTCCCGGGACGCGTGATCGAGGCCATCGACGCACCCGACGCCGTCATGGCCGGCGAGTTTTCAGACTCCGACGGCGGCGACTACGCGCTGCTCGTCAACCTCAGCCTGGAGCGCTCGCAGAAGGTGGTTCCTCACCTCGCCGGCGGCCGCCAGGCCACCGCCGCGTCGCCCGACGACGGCGCGTTCCGGCCGCTCGACGCGACCAAAGGCATCTGGCTGCCGCCCGGCCAGGGCATTTTGCTGCGCCTGGAGTAGCGCAGAGCGTCCGGCGCGTCAGTCGATCAGGTCGGCCAGCTCCGGCACCACCCACAGCGGCGGGTCCCCCGCCGCCACGCGCGCGATGTTCTGGAAGCAGTTCTCGAACCGCCGCGGCCAGGACTGCCACGTCGGCCCGGCCACGTGGGGTGTGAGGATCGCGTTCGGCACGTTGAACAGCGGGCAGTCCGGCGCCGGCGGCTCCTGCGCGAACACGTCCAGCCCCGCGCCGCCGATCTTCCCGGCCCGCAGCGCCGCCGCCAGCTCGGCCTCGTTCACCAGCTCGCCGCGCGACGTGTTCACCAGCACCGCGCTGGGCTTCATCAGCGCCAGCGACCGCGCGTCGATCAGGTGGCGCGTCGTCTCCGAGAGCGGCACGTGCACCGTCACCACGTCGGCCTCCGCCAGCAGCGCCTCCAGCGGCAGATACGTCACGCCCAGGTCGGCCTCGCGCTCCGCCGGCAGCCGCACCGGGTCGTAGTACGTCAGGCGCGCCTCCCAGCCGCGCAGGCGCTGCGCCACCTGCTGCCCGATCCGCCCCATCCCCACGATCCCCACCGTCGAGTGCCACAGCTCGTACAGCTTCAGGTCTCCCGAGTGGCCCCGCCGCCACCCGCCCGCGTGCACCTCGGTGTTGAGCGCCGTCAGGTGCTTGAGCGTGGCGAGCATCAGCATGATCGCGTGCTCCGCCACCGCGATCGCGTTGGCGCCGCCGTTGACCGACACGGGCACACGCGCCTCGCGCGCCCCGGCCAGGTTGAACGTGTCGTACCCCACGCTCATCAGCTGCACCAGCTTCAGGCTGTCCGCCGCCACCAGCGCCTCGGTCGGCAGGTGGCCGACGAAGCCCATCAAGAAGTCCGCCCGCCGGAGCGCCTCGGCCAGCTGGTCGGCGGGGACGATCTCGAACCCGAAGCCGGGCGGCCGGAACCGCTCGGCGATCTCCCGCACCTCGAGCGAGAGCGCGGGGGTGTAGACGATCAGCGGCTCGGGCATGCCCGCTGGTCGCTCCCCCGCGCTCGAAGCAGTGTCAGGCTGGCCGTGGGGCTAGAAGTCCGGCGCGCGATCCATGATCGCCTGCAGCTGACCCTGCAGCGGCGGGATGGAGGCGCGGACCTGCGCCTTGCCGGCCAGGCAGTCGTTCAGCACGGGCTCGATCACCTTGTACAGGTCGCCGCCGTCGCCGAGTGGGTGGTACTTGATCTTGTCCACCGGCCGCGTGTACTTGACGCTCTCGGCCAGCACCTCCGCCCGCGCGTTGGGCGTCGCCTTGAACGTCTCCTTCACCCAGGTCACCGCGTCTGACGAGATGGCGGGCAATCGACCCTCCGCGTTCCCCCAGCGGTTCTCGTCGATGAGGTGCTTCATCAGCTCCCAGCCGTGGTCGGGATACGCGCCCAGCTTGGTCAGCATGACCAGGTTGCTCTGGAGGTCAGGCGCGGCGTACTTCATCTTCGGCGTGGGGGCGAAGGCCCAGTCCATCCCGGCGTCGGTGAACTTCTTCGCCGGGCCGGCCGGACCGCAGCAGATGGTGTGCATCGCCACCTTCCCCGCCAGGAATGCCTGCTCCTGGTTGGTCAGCCCCAGGTCGACACCCTGCGACGTCATCGCGCTGCCGTCCTTGGCGGTGATGTCGGCCAGACGCTCGTACGTCGTGAGCAGCTCGTTGCTCGTCGCGTCGATCTTCTTCCAGTCGTCGCTGATCCACTTGGCGTCCGTCAACACCAGGGGCGAGACCATCGCCTGGCCGTACTGGTTGAACCCCACCTGTGTCGCCGTGCCGCCGCTCTTCTTGGTCAGCTTGCGCATGTTCTCGCGGAACTCGTCCCACGTCCATGCTTTGTCCCAGCTCGCGGGCGGCTCGGGCACCCCCGCCTGCTTGAACAGCGCCCGGTTGTAGAAGACCGCGGTGATGTTGCCGCCCCACGCGTAATACAGCGAGAGGAGCTTGCCGTCCTTCCCCTTCCCTACCAGGTCCAGCTCCTTCGCGCTGAACTTGTTGACGGCGAACTTGTCGCGCTTGACCAGGTCGTCCAGCGGCTTGGGGATGCCCGTGTTGGCGTTCATCTCCCGCGCGGTCTTGTACCAGCCCAGGACGTCGATCTTGTCCCCCGCGGCGATGTGCGGCGCGAGCGTCTCCAGGTTGCTCTTGTTCTGGACCAGCTCCACCTTCCAGGTGGGGTGCGCCGCGGTCCAGTCCTTGAGCATGGTCGCCACGTCGGCCTCCGGGATCGTGCCCCGCTTATAGAACTGGATGGTGACCGGCGCGGTCGAGAGCTGGACGTTCTGCTGCGACGCTGCCTGCGGCGCACCGCACGCGGCGGTGAATCCCAGGCCGGCGAGCGCGCCGGCCACCTTCAGCTGCGATCTGCGTGATGTCCGGGTTCCGAAACCAGTCATGCGCGACTCTCCTGCCGTACGTGGTATCCGCCCGCCATCGTAGCTCATTCCAGGGGGCGTGCTACCATCGCGGCAACCACTCGAGGCCCCAGGCCGGAAAGGAGCTCAGCACGTGAAAGCCACCACCACCGTTCTGACCTCCCCGCGCGCCTGCCCGGCCGCCGTGCGCATCGCCGGCTAGAGCCACTCCGCTCTCCGCCGCCCACGCACCGCCGTCCTCGTAGCGCGCCGCGCTGTCTTCCTTTTTGTCACCCACAAGGACGGTGTTCGCTTGCTTGGATTCCTCAACCGCTACCTGCGGCCCCGCTGGCCGCACGTCTTGCTCCTGACCGCGCTCGTCCTCGGCAACGAGGCGCTGCAGCTCATCGCCCCCCAGATCGTCCGCACCTTCATCGATACCGCCCGCGCCGGCGGCGCGCTGGACGCGCTCGCCGCCGCCGGTGCCCTCTATCTGGGTGTGGCCCTCACCAACCAGCTGGTCGGCGTCGCCGAGAGCACCGCCGCCGCCAACCTGGGCTGGCGCGCCACCAACGATCTGCGCGCCGACCTGGCGGCGCACTGCCTGGGCCTGGACATGCCCTTCCACACCAGCCACACCCCGGGCGAGCTGATCGAGCGCGTCGACGGCGACGTCGGCGTGCTGCGCAACTACTTCTCGCGCTTCGTCGTGCACATGCTCGGCGGCGCGTTCTTCCTGGCCGGCGTCCTGGTCATGCTCTGGCGCGAGGAGTGGCGCGTCGGCCTCTTCGCCACCGTGATGGCCGCGATCGGACTCACCCTCCTCGTCTGGGGCCGCCGGCGCTTGATCCCCTACTCCGTCGCCGTGCGCCAGGCCGCCGCCGACGTCTTCGGCTTCGTCGAGGAGCGCCTCGGCGCCCTGCCCGACGTCCGCGCCAACGCACTGCAGCGCCACACCGTCTCCCGCATGGAGGCTGAGCTCGCGCGCTGGCTCGGCCGCGTGCGCCGCCAGCTCGTGCGCGGCGCCGCGCTGGCCATCTCCTCACGCGTCGTCTGGACCGTCATGATGGCCGGCACGCTCGTCGCCGTCGCGCGCCTCTTTGGCTCCGGCGCCATCTCGCTCGGCACCGCCTACCTGCTGGTCCACTACGCCCAGGAGGTGCAGTCCACCGTGGGCCAGATCTCTCGCCAGCTGGAGGACTTCCAGCGCGCCAGCGCCGCGCTCACGCGCGTGCGGGACCTGGAGGCCATCACCCCCACCGTTCGCTCGCCCGAGCCGGCCCTCGCCCGGACGCTCCCTCATGGACCACTCGCGGTCGCGCTCGACCGCGTCTCCTTCTCATACGGCGGCGAGCCCGTCGTGCGCGACGTCGCCGTCACGGTGCCGCCCGGCCGCGTGCTGGGCGTGCTCGGCCGCACCGGCAGCGGCAAGACCACCCTCGCCCGCCTCGTGTGCCGCCTCTACGACGTCGAGAGCGGCGCCGTACGCCTCGGCGGCGTCGACGTGCGTCTTGTCCCCCCGGACGACCTGCACCGCCGCGTTGCCCTCGTCACGCAGGAGGTGCAGCTGTTCCGCGCTACCGTGCGGGACAACGTCTCCCTGTTCGACCGCACCGTCTCCGACGCGCGCGTCCTCGACGCGCTCCAGCAAGTGGGACTGGCCGAGTGGCTCGCCGCGCTGCCCGCGGCGTTGGACACACTGCTCGAGGGGCAGTCGGGTCTCTCCGCCGGTCAGGCCCAGCTCCTCGCCTTTGCGCGCGCCTTCCTGCGCGACCCGGGCGTCGTGATCCTGGACGAAGCGTCCTCCCGCCTCGATCCGGCGACCGAGGCGCTCCTCGAGCGCGCCGTCGACCAGCTGCTCCACGGCCGCACCGCCATCGTCATCGCCCACCGGCTCACGACGCTCGACCGGGCTGATGACGTCCTGCTGCTCGAAGACGGACAGGTCGTCGAGCACGGCCCGCGCGCCGCGCTCGCCGCCGACCCCGGCTCGCGCTTCGCGCAGCTCCTCCGCGCGGGCGGTCTGCTCTCGCGTGCCCCGTCGGACACGCTTGCGGCCGAAGCGCGCAAGGTGGAGGTGCTGGCATGAAGACCTGGCGCGTCGTCCTGCAGCTGAT
>DASTZM010000211.1:0-3155 GCA_035764305.1 Chloroflexota bacterium
GGCGCCGCCCTCGCCGCGCTCCGCACCTCCCCCCGCACCCAGCTCGCCCCCGCCGACCTCCCCGCGCTCGCCGCCTACGCCGTGACTCACCTGGCGGTCAACCTCGCGCTCGTCTCAGGCGTCATCGGCCTGGCCACGCGCACGCGCGCCTGGGATGTCGCGCTGGCCAACTACCGCGGACTGTTCGTGCCCATCATCGCGCTCTACCCGCTCGGGGTCTTGATGAGCGTGACCTACATCCACTTCGGCGGGTGGGTTGGCCTGCTCCTGCTGGCGGTCCCCACCGTAGCCGTGTACAGCGCGCTCAACCGCGCCCAGCAGCTCCGCGCCCACACCCGCGCCGCGCTTGAGACGCTCGCCGACGCCCTCGACCGCCGCGATCGCTACACCGCCGAGCACTCGCGCCGCGTCGCAGAGTACGTCGACGGCATCGCGCGCGTGCTCGGTCTCCCGCTGGCGGAGCGCGAGGTCGTCGTCGCCGCGGCGCGCGTGCACGACCTGGGCAAGATCTCCACGCCTGACGCGATCCTCCGCAAGGAGGCCCCGCTCGATGACGCCGAGTGGCAAGTCATGCGCGAGCACCCCGGCGTGGGCGCCGCCATCCTCTCCCACCTGCCCATGTACCGCGAGCACGCCCGCCTCGTCGAGTCACACCATGAGCGCCTCGACGGTGATGGCTACCCGCGCCGCGTCGCCAGCGGCGCGCTGCCGCTCGGCGCCCAGGTCCTCGCCGTGGCCGACGCCTACGACGCCATGACCTCGGACCGCCCCTACCGACGCGCGCTGCCGCCCGTCGTCGCGCTCGAGCGACTGCGCGCGGCGAGCGGCACCCAGTTCAGCGCAGACGCGGTCGAGGCGCTGACGCGCGCCCTGGGATACAGCGCGTCGCCCGCGGGCGAGACGCATACCTTGGCGCTCGCCCCCGCTCCCTAGAATCCGCGCCATGACAGACAGGGTGATCCGAGCCGCGCTGCTCGGCTACGGCATGTTCGGCGCGGACGTGGTGGTGGGCACGCTCTGGGACCTGGTGCGCAACGGCATCTCCCCCTACCTCGACCGCGTCGGCCTGGACGACTACGCCGCGAAGTACGCCGGCGTCCGCTTCGAGCTCGTCGCCGTCGGCACGCGCTCCGAGGGCTCCGCTCGCCGCGCCGAGCGCGAGACACGGGACGCGACGGGCACCGCCCCCGCCGCCTACCACGGCGACGCCCCGTGGATCGAGATCTTCGAGAAGCACGCGCCGCTGGACGTCGTCTTCGTCGCCACCCCCGACAACCTCCACACCGCCCCCATCCTCCACGCGCTCCGCCACGGCTGCCACGTCGTCACCGAGAAGCCGATGTGCCTCGACCTCGCCGAGGCCGACGAGATCATCGCCCTCTCCGAGCGTGAGGGACTGATCGTCGGCGTCGACATGCACAAGCGCTACGACCCCGATCACCTCAAGATCTTCGGCGAGCTCGGCCCCCAGCTCGGCACGCCCATCTACGCGCGGGGCGTGCTCGAGGAGCCACTGGAGGTCTCCACCACCACCTTCAAGTGGGTCGAGGAGTCGGACCCGTTCAGCTACGTCGGCATCCACTGGGCCGACCTGTTCATGCACTACCTCAAGCTCACCCCGCTCTCGCTCTATGCCGTCGGCCAGAAGGAGCGGCTGCGCAAGGAGTTCGGCAAAGACGCCTTCGACGCCATCCAGGTCATGGTCACGCACACCAGCGGCCTGAACATCATCTACGAGAACAACTGGCTCACTCCAGCCGACTTCGAAGGGCCCGTCAACCAGGAGTCACAAACGGTCTTTACACGCGGTAAGGTCGAGTCGGACAGCCAGTACCGTGGCCTGCGCTACTGGATCGAGAACAACGGCTCGCGCACGTCCAACACGCACTTCTTCCGCAAGGTCCGCCGACCGGACGGCTCCACCGTCTCCATGGGCTACGGCAAGGACAGCCTGATCGACTGCCTGGAGCGGATCTACCGCGTCAAGCTGCTCGGCGCAAAGCCGGCCGATCTAGCCGGCGGCTACCCAGACGCCCGCTCGCAGCGCCTCCCAACCGCCGTCGTCCACGCCGCGCGCGAGGTGGTCCGCCGCAACTACGCGCTCTTCGAGTGCGGCCGCGCACCCGTCTGCGCCGCGTCGTTCGGCCCGGACGGCGTCACCGTCCACGACCCGCTAGCGGGTCAGAGCACATGCATCTACGCAGGAGCAGTCTAGCAACGTTGACCGGTGTCAGACTTTACTGCGTGATGAGAGCAATGCTATAGCTGTACATGAGGAGTCGCTATGGCAGTAGCTGCACGTGGGGGTGCGCGGGGGGTCGCCAAAGGGGCCGGGAAAGGCAGAGGCACCGCCGGTCTGAGGACCGGGCGGGCGGGGAAGACCACCTCCAAGACCACCGGCACGGGCAGGGGCCAGAGTGCTGCGAAGACCGCTGCCAAAAGCGTCCCCAAGTCCGCGGTCAAGGCGCCGGCGAAGAAAGCGGCAGAGAAGGTAGCTCCCAGGCGCGCCTCGGCAGCCAGCAGTAAGGGAACCGCCCGGGGCCGCTCCGCCCCAGAACCTCGCCCCGCAGCGAAGGCGGCCAAAGCATCGAAGGCCGCCACCGCGCCCAGGACAGCCCAGACGGCCGCTGTAAAGCGCCCCGCAGCGTCCCGGCGGGCGCCCGCAGAGAGCACGCCGCAGCCCGTTGCTGCTGCGCAGACGGCCGCGAAGGCGGCTGCGCGCGTCGTCCAACAGACCGTCAAGGCCGCCGGCAGCGTCGCGAAGGCGGCTAGTCGCGTCATGGCCGGCGCTGTGCGCGCACAGGCGCCCGCTGCACCGCCCGTCGCAGGGAAGGGGGCTGCTAAGAGCGCGCCCGTGCCGGCTGCGCCTCCGCCCCCGTCCGCCCCGGTCGATCCGGCCACACTCCACCTCACCGCCGCGCCGGTGCTACAGCGCATCCTGACCTGCCACGTGCCGCTGGACGCCTTTCAGCGCCTGGACGCGATGGGCGACTCGCTCTTCGGCGCCGCGCGCCAAGCGCTGCAGGCGGGTATCCACTCGCTGGGGCAGGAGCTCGAGGCGGAGACCGGCGGCGCCCGCACGCCCGTCAGCGCCCACGAGCGCCCCCACACCCGGCCGCTCGCCGTCCCCGCCGGCCTCGCCGCCGCGCTGCTCG
>DASTZM010000212.1:0-2937 GCA_035764305.1 Chloroflexota bacterium
CTCCAGCACCTGCCGCAGCCGGCCGCTGCGCAGGTAGCGGGCGACGTCCCATTCGGCGCGCAGCACGATGCCGTGGCCCGCGAGTGCCCAGTTGACCGCGATCTCGCCGTCGTTGGTGCTGAGCCGCCCGCGCACGCGCACCGTCTCGACCCGCTTGCCGGAACGCAGCCGCCACACGCCGTAGGCCTCGTCGCCCTGCCGGATCGCGATGATGCTGTGCCCCGCCAGCTCGTGCGGCGTGCGCGGCATGCCGTTGCGCTGCAGGTAGGCGGGCGAGGCGCACAACAGGCGCCGGTTCGGCGCCAGCAGGCGAGCGACCACGCGCGCATCGGGCGGCTCGCCGAATCGCACGCACACGTCGAAGCTGTCCTCGCCGAGCGGAGGCGGGTTCACCGACAGCTGCAGCTGCACGTCGACCTTGGGATGCAGGCGCGCGAAGGTGGCGATGGCGGGCGCGACGTGCATGCGGCCGAAGCCGAGCGTGGCGTTCACGCGCAGCAGGCCCGTGGGTTCCGAGCGCGCGCCCTGCAGTTCGCGCTCCAGCGCGTCGATCTCGCCGAGGATGTGGCGCGCGGTCGCCAGGTAGGTCTCGCCCTCGTGCGTGAGCGACAGGCGCCGCGTGGTGCGATTCAGCAGGCTCACGCCCAGGCGCGCCTCCAGCGCCGCGAGCCGCTTGCTCACCGCCGGCGGGCTCACCTGCAGTTCGCGCGCCGCCGCGGACAGGCTGCCGCAGCGCATCAGGGTGCTGAAGAACTGCATTTCCTGCGAGGCGGAGGCAGTGGCCATCGGGCGGCGGATCGGTCGGTCGGTGGGGATGCGCGGATTCTGCCTCCCCGTGGCGACTGTTAAAGTGCCGGCTCGTTCGAGGAGAAGGGTGCATGGGCAACGGCAAGCAGGCGCAGGGTCCCGGCGGTCCGCAGGACAGGGCCGAGATCGCGGCCGTCCAGGAGCGCATCACCAAGCGCCTCAAGGAACTCCGCGCCTTCGACGCGTCCGGCATCCAGGATCGCTGGGACAACCGGCTCGAACTGGTGCAGAAGAACGTCAACAAGCACATCGCCGACGCGGTGGGGCTCGGTACGCCGCAGTACAAGCAGCAGGCGATCGGCCCGCTCGACGCGGCGCTCGATTCGACCTTCGGCGACCGCTACACGCTCGAGGAATTCCAGGCCGAGATCAAGAAGGCCGTGGCGCAGGCGGTGAAGCGCCTCGAGGCCGTCCACAGGATGCTGGACGAGCGCTTGGCCGCGGTGGCGAAGGCGGCGACCGCGGAGGACGACACGATCCCGGACGGCACGCCGGCCCAGGCCGAACCGGCACCGGAGCCGACGCGCGCTGCTGGGCCGGAGCCGACCCCCGAGCCGACGCCGGAGCCCACCCCGGAGCCGACACCGCCGCCCACGCCGGCGCCGACACCGACGCCCGAACCGACGCCAGCGCCGACGCCGGCACCGACTCCGGCAGCGACACCGACACCGACACCGACACCGACACCGACACCGACACCGACGCCGACGCCGACGCCGACGCCGACGCCGACGCCGACGCCGACGCCGACGCCGACGCCGAAGCCCGCTCCCACGCCCGCTCCCACGCCGGGGCCGACCGCGGCGCCGCCGCCCACCCCCTCGCCCACTCCCCCACCGACGACCGCACCCATGACCACGCCCTCGCCGACTTCCGCTCCCGCGCCCGCTGCCGCCGGTTCCGCGCTCGGCCGCGTGGCGGTCGTCTGCCGCGCCGGCGACGAGACCGCCAAGGCGCTCACCGCGTTCCTGCAGCAGCTCGGCATCGAGGCGGTCGCCGGCGGCGCGGGTGCCTCGCCTTCGCCGGAAACGCTCGAGAAGCTGCGCGAGGTCGAATACGCCGTGCTGCTGCGTTCCGACCGGCCGCTGGAAACCGGCTTCCTGCTCGGCGTGCTCGGGCCGGCCCGCGTCTGCCTGCTGCTGGCGCCGCAGGGCTCGGCGGCGGGCCTCGAGTCGCTGCCGCGCGTGCAGCTCGATGCCGGCGGCATCTGGCGGCTGCTGCTGGCGCGCGAGATGAAGCAGGCGGGCCTGCAGGTCGACCTGAACAAGGCGCTCTGACGCCGGCGGGATCCTTTCCGCCGGGGTTAAGAATGGAGTGAAACGGCGCGCGTTCTTTCCGGCGCCGGCTCGCTACAGTGGCCGTCTGAAAGGAATTCCCCCATGAAGACGTACAGGATCGCCTGCATTCCCGGCGACGGCATCGGCAAGGAAGTCATCCCCGCCGGCCAGGAAGTGCTGGAGGCGCTCGCCGCGAGCGGCGCCGGTTTCCGTTTCGAGTTCACCAGCTTCGGCTGGGGCGGCGACTGGTACCGCGAGCACGGCAGGATGATGCCGGACGACGGGCTCGACGCGCTGCGCGGCCAGGACGCGATCCTGTTCGGCTCCGCCGGCGACCCGCACATCCCCGACCACATCACGCTGTGGGGCCTGCGGCTGAAGATCTGCCAGGGCTTCGACCAGTACGCCAACGTGCGGCCCACGCGCATCCTGCCCGGCATCGACGCGCCGCTGAAGCGCTGCGCCCCGAAGGACCTCGACTGGGTGATCGTGCGCGAGAACTCGGAGGGCGAATACGCCGGCGTCGGCGGCCGCGCCCACCAGGGCCACCCGATCGAGGTCGCCACCGACGTGAGCATGATGACCCGCGCCGGCGTCGAGCGCATCATGCGCTTCGCCTTCCGCCTGGCGCAGTCGCGCCCGCGCAAGCTGCTGACGGTGGTCACCAAGTCCAACGCGCAGCGCCACGGCATGGTGATGTGGGACGAGATCGCACTCGCCGTCAGCAAGGAGTTCCCGGACGTCAAGTGGGACAAGGAGCTGGTCGACGCGGCGACGGCGCGCATGGTCAACCGGCCGGCCTCGCTGGACACGCTGGTGGCGAGCAACCTGCACGCCGACATCCTGAGCGACC
>DASTZM010000213.1:0-9475 GCA_035764305.1 Chloroflexota bacterium
ACGGCGCTACCCCTCCCCCGCTCCTCCGAGCGCTCGCCGTCCACCCGCGAAGTCGTGGCGGGATCGCCGCTTGGTCTCGTCTTGCCCACGGTTGCCTCTCCTCGCGGCCGTTGCATACCGCGGGCCGCGGTGCGCCCCGCGCCGCCGGGCGCCGCCATCTCCGCGCAGAGCGCCATCACCCTCGGCCCCAGACGGGGGCTTGCGCAGCTAGAACTAATGTACTACTATGGCGGCATGCCCAGATCAGCAGCGGCCGCACCGCCACGCTCCAGGTCCCCTCGCCCCTCCACCCGCCGCGGCCGCGCCGCCCGCAACGCCCTCGCCCACGGCCTGCGCTCCCTCATCCCCGTCGTCCCCGGAGTCGAGTCCGAAGAGGAGTGGCTCGCCCACCTCCACGCCGTCATCCAGGAGCTCGCCCCCGTCGGCCACATCGAGACCCTCCACGCCAACCACATCGCCCTCGACTTCTGGCGCCTCAAGCGCCTCGCTCGCTTCGAGATCCTCCTCGTCACCCACTCCGACCCCAACGCCCGCCCCGATGACGCTAGTCCCGCGGCCCCTGCCGCCCTCGCCGCCGGCGCCGCCCCCGCCGACGACCAGGATGAAGATGATGAAGATGACGATGGCGATGAAGAGCGCCCCGCCGCCGACGACGAGGACGACGACTACGCCGACTGGGAGCAGATCGAGGCGAGCATGGGGCCGCACGCCCGCCGCCTCCTCCGCTGCTTCGACCTCGTCATGTTCGCCGACGAGTCACAGCCCCTCGACCCGTCCGACGCCCTCGCCGTCGTAGACGCCATCCGCGGGCGCATCTGTGCCTTCCCACTCTCCTCCTTCGCCGTCCCCGGCACCAGCGACACGCCCCTCACCGAGCACACCGCCTGGACCGGCGGCCTCGTCCGCCGCACCATCCGCGCCATCTGCGAGCGCTTCCACAAGGATCCCGCTACCGAGGTCAGCACCACCGTCGACGTCTACCGCGATATAGCCGAGCGGTACTCCGCGCCTCCCGGCGCCCGCTCGACCGCGCCCAACCCCCTCGCCACCCATCCCCTCCCGCCCGCCCATCTCCTCGACCGCCTCATCCGCTACGAAGCCCACCTCCGCCGCGACCTGCGCCTCTGGCTCGCCGACCTGCGCGACTTGCAGGCCCTCCGCCTCGAGCGCACGCTCCTGTCCCCCGACTCCACGGACTCCACGGACTCCGCGGCCCCCGCGGCCCCCGAATCCGACGAAACTACCGTTTCTGCCAAACGAAACGGCTCTACCAGATAAGGATCCGCCCCAAACACGCCACAAACTGCCACGAATCAGCCACAAATTGCCACGTTTTGCCACGTTTTGCCACGTCGTGAGGACGCCATGAACACGCTGATCCCCCTTTCCGGCCCGGACGATCCCCCAACCGATTCCCCAACCACCGCCGACCTGCCCACCCCAACAGCCACCGCCGGTGCGTCACCCTTCGCTTCGCGTCACTCCCCGGCTCCGCCCATCCCGCTCGTCAGCCGCGGCCCCGCCGCCCCACTCTCCCCGACCTTCACACCCCCTCTCATCCCGGACGTCGAGTCCACCCCCGAATGGCAGGCCCACCTCGACGCCGTCCGTGCCTTCTACGCGCCCGAAGGCTATCTCGAAGACGCCTGCGCCTTCCGCATCACCGCCTCCCTCTGGCGCCTCAACCGTCTCGGCCGCGCCGAAACTGACCACCTCGCCCAGTCCCTCGCCGACGCCGAGCGCGACGCCACCTCCACGGTCGCCAGCCAGTCCACTGAGCCCTCCCACATCCGCCCCATCCTGCCCACCGACGTCGCCGGCCTGCGCCGCTGCGCGAGAGACGCCAGGCTCGCCGCCCAGCTCCTCTCGGAGTTTCACCAGTTCCCCGTTCACGACCCCATCCCCGACGATGGCGCCCGCGTCGCCTACTACTTCCTCGCCGCCTTCTATTCCCACTCGCCCGACAACCCACCCGCCGATCGGCCGCCCGTCGGCTGGGACGGCGCGTCCCTTCGCAGCGCCCTCGCCAAGCTCGCCGTCAACCGCTCCGTCTATGACGACCTCGCCCCCGCCGCCGCCTTCGCGCGCGACGTGGCCGCCGCCGCCGAGCGCCGCCTCGCCCACGTCGAGGCCCTCACCGCCCGCCTCCGCCGCGAGCGCCTCGTCCCCCACTCCCCACTCGCCCACGACATCCGCGAATCCGAGGCGGCCCTGAGCGCTCAGCTCGACCAGGCCATCCGCCAGCTCGACCTCCTCCAGGCCCGCCGCCGCGGCCTCCCCATGACCGCCTAGAGACTGGGGTGCTCCCGTCCCACCAACGCCATCACCATCGCCCGCCGCCGAGCGTGCGCGCAGGGGACCCCTGGAGCCAGAAGCCACTCACCGCTCACACCGTTCACACCGTCCGCAGCGCCACGGTCGGCGGCATCCGGGACGCTCGGATCGCCGGCAGCAAGCCGGCCAGCGCGCCGATCAGCACTGCCGCCGCGATGCCGCCCAGCCAGGCCTCGACCGGGATCACCACCGTCCAGCTCTTCGAGCCGGCGTACACCGCCGTCGCCGCCACCCCCGCCAGCACGCCGGCGGCGCCGCCCATCGCCGTGAGCACGACCGACTCCCCGAGAAACTGCGCCCGGATCCGGCCCTGCGTCGCACCCAGCGCGCGCCGCAGGCCAATCTCCGACCGGCGCTCCAGCACCGAGATGATCATGATGTTGGCGACGCCGACCGCGCCCACGATCAGCGACACCACCCCCAGCCCGAGGAACAGGCTGTTGAACGCCCCCGCCGCGGCGGCCCGCGCGGTGAGCACGTCGGACGGCTGGCTCACGTTCGCCTCGCTCGGCGCCTGGGGGTGGGCCGTCCGCGCCAGCCGCGCCTGCACCGCCGCCACCTGATCGACCGCAGTACGCACGTAGACCGAGCTCGGCGGGCCGGCCGTCAGCTCGGCTCCCGTCCAGCTGACGTACCCCACGTACCGCTCCGCGGCCGGGTACCCGATCAAGGCGCTGCTGTCGATTTCCGGCGCCAGCGGCGAAGGCTCCAGGATGCCCGCCACGTTGAACCACTGCTCTCCCAGCCAGATCCGAAGCTCCGCGTGGACGCGGTCGATCCCCAGCCGTTGCGCGGCGGCCCACCCCAGCACCGCGACCGGCTCCCGGGCCGTCGCCTCGTTGAGCCAGCCGCCGCGCGCGACGCCCGTGCCGAGCACGCTCAAGAGATTGAGGCTGGCGGCCCGCACCTGGAGGCCACCCGAGTTCCCCTTCGGGATCAGCGAGTTCCGATAGACCTTCTCGTCCCTCAGCAGGCCCGTGTGCGCCACCAGCTGGACGCCGTCCAGGTGGGTGATCCGCGCCGGCGCCTCGCGCGGCAGCTGCGCCGGACCGCCGGCCAGACTCCGTCCCGCCTCCACCGTCAGCAGGTTCGTGCCCAGCCGGTCGATCTCCGCCAGCAGCCCGGCCTGCGACGAGGAGGACAACCCCAGGACCCCCACGATCGCCGCCGTCCCGATCGCGATCCCCAGCGCCGACAGCGCGGCGCGCAGCGGCCGGGCCCGTAGCCCGACGCTCGCCACCTGCAGCGCGTCCTTCAGCCCCAGTCGGCCGCCCCCGGCGCTCACCGCGCCCCTCCCTTCGCCTCCCGCCACCGCCCCACCGTCCATGGGCGCCACCAGGCCGCCGCCATCGTGGACCGTGTCGGACACCACCCGGCCGTCCAGCACCCGAATCTGGCGCGGGAGCTGATCGGCCAGCGCCGCGTCGTGCGTGATCATGACGATCGTCGCGCCGGCCGCGTTCAGCTCGCGGAGCAGCCCCACGATCGACGCGCCGGTCGCGCTGTCGAGGTTCCCGGTCGGTTCGTCGGCCAGCACGACCGCCGGACGCCCCACCAGCGCCCGCGCGATCGCTACCCGCTGCCGCTCCCCACCGGACAGTCTGGTCGGCTTGAAGCTCGCGCGGTGGGAAAGGTCCACGCGTTCCAGCGCCTCATCCGCGCGCCGGTACCGCTCCGCGGACGGCACGCCCGCGTAGAGCAGCCCGTCGGCGACGTTCTCCCACACCGTGGCGTGTTCGGCCAGGAAGAACTGCTGGAACACGAACCCGATCTCCCGCGCCCGCAGCAGCGACAGCTCGCGGTCGCTCAGCCGCGCCGCGTCCACCCCACCGATCCGGACCGTCCCACCGCTGGGGCGCTCCAGCGTTCCCATCACGTGCAGCAGCGTCGACTTGCCCGAACCCGACGGCCCCACGATCGCCACCAGCTCGCCCCGCCGCACGGAGAACGACACCCCCCGCAGCGCCGCCACCGGCGGCTGCTCGCCGTAGACCTTGGTGACCCCCTCCAGCTCCAGGACCGTATCGCCACACACACCGCTCACACCGCTCACGGCAACGGCACCACCACCTGATCGCCCTCGCGCAGATCGCCCTCCACCTGGACTCGCCCGCCCGCCGTGTCGAACAGCCCCACCTTCACCGGGACCAGCTCGCGCCGTCCGTCGGGACGCACTAGCTCCACCACGAACCCGCCGCCGGCCTTCCCCACCAGCGCGGTCACCGGCACGCTCAGGGCGTTCTCCACTCCCCTCGTGGTGATCGACACCTGGACCGGTGCCGTGTCGAGCCCACCCGCGTTCGCCGGCTCGTCCAGGCTGATCGAGACCGCGATGGTGGCGGCCCCCGCCCTGCCGTTGGTCTGCTGCGCGGGGGGAGCCTGGGCAGCTCTCCCCAGCCGGCCCACCGTGCCCGTCACCACGTGGTTGCCCGGCAGCGTGATCTGCGCGCGGTCGCCCTCCTTCACCTCGCTCCGCTGCGACGGTTCCAGGTTCACCTGCACCTCCGGTGTGTCGGACGTGCCGTAGAGAACGCGCGCCCCCGGCTGCGCGGGCCCCCCCAGTTCGCCGGTCACCTGGGCAACCCGCACCGCGTCGGGCTGGAAGACCGCGTCACCCAGTTCCAACCTGCCCGTCACGGGCAGGCCCCTATCCTGCTGGAGCGCCCTGAGCGCCCGCTCCGTCTTCGAGGTGAACGCGGCGTCGTCGGCCGCGATGTCGACACCGGCGGCGGTGTCGTAGCCCAACGCGTGCAGGTTCTGGTTGAGCTGGCGGACGTCGTTGCCCGCGTCGCCGCTGCGCAGGCCGCGGTAGGCCGGGACGGCGCCGCACAGCAGCAGCACCGCGTTGTCGTCCACGCGATAGAGCACGTCCCCGCACCCAATCGTGTCGCCGCCCTCCGGCAGCGCGGTGTACGTCCCGCGGGACTGGTTGATCGCCGAGTACGCCGCGCCGTCGGACCGCGCCCGATAGGTCAGCGTGCCATGCACGGAGACCATCGCGGACAGGGTGCCCCGCTGCACCTGGGCGGTGTTGGCTCGTCGCTCCTGCGCGGCCGGAGGCGCTTTCTGCGCATTGGAGACGACCACCCCGCCGCCGGTGGCGATGAGCGCAACCAGCACGGCCGCACCGGCTACCGCCCACCTCTTCCGTTTCACCGGCTTCACCGGCCCCCCGTGACGCCCGCGCTCGCGGCCATGCCGCGGCACTTCTCCATCGCGGCGTGGAGGACGTCCATACCGCCGGGCCTTTCGGCGGACGGGATTCGATTCGTATCGATCATGGGCCCGTCGGGGTCGGGGTCCGGGAAATCCTTCACGCCGTTGGCGCGGATGCACTGCGCGAACTGGATGGCCGCCTTCTGCTGCTCGGGACTTCGCTTGCTACCCGTGAACCCCGCCGGCTGCAGGTCCCTGCACGCGCTGATGGCCCGCTTGAACGCCGCGCTGTCCGTGTCCAGCGAAGAGCCGTTCGCTATCTGATCGACGGTCAGAGTGCCCGCCGCGTCCGGGTCCGGGAACTCCCGGACGCCGTTTTTCCGCATGCACTCGGCGAACTTCACCCCCTGCGCCCGATTGCCGGCGTTGACTCCGGTCTGCGCGGCGGCGTTCGAGCAGGCCGTGCTGAGCACGGCAACCATGGCAAGCACGGCCAGCGGCCGTTGCGTTCTCCTCATGCCTCCAAGCTAGGCAGCGCGGTGTTGCCGGCGCGTATGTGGCTTTCGATATGCCGGCGATATGCTCCGCCTGGGAGCATCGGGAGCATGCGCGTCCTGGTCGTCGAGGACGAGCCCTACATGGCCGAAGCCATCCGCGATGGCCTGCGCCTGGAAGCGATCGCCGCCGACGTCGCCGGTGACGGCGACACCGCGCTCGAGCTGCTGAGCGTCAACGCCTACGACATCGCCGTCCTCGATCGCGATATCCCCGGCCCTTCCGGCGACGAGGTCGCCAGACGCATCGTCGCCTCCGGCAGCGGCCTGCCCATCCTCATGCTCACCGCCGCCGACCGGCTCGACGACACGGCCACCGGGTTTGAGCTCGGCGCCGACGACTACCTCACCAAGCCCTTCGCGCTGCGCGAGCTCGTGCTCCGACTCAGAGCGCTCGACCGCCGGCGCACCCACCCCCGGCCCCCCGTGCGAGAGATCGCCGGCCTGCGCCTGGACCCATTCCGCCGCGAGGTCTACCGCGACGGCCGCTACGTCGCGCTCACCCGCAAGCAGTTCGCCGTGCTCGAAGTCCTCGTCGCCGCCGAAGGCGGTGTCGTCAGCGCCGAGGAGCTCCTGGAACGCGCCTGGGACGAGAACGCGGACCCGTTCACCAACGCCGTGCGCATCACCGTCTCGGGACTGCGCAAGCGGCTCGGCGAGCCTTGGATCATCGCCACCGTGCCCGGCGTCGGCTACCGCATCGACACGGGTCCGGTCGCCGCTGATGGACGCCAGCGTGGATAGAGCCCCTGGCTTGAGCGTCCGCCTCAAGCTCACGTTCAGCTACGCCGGCTTCCTCACGTTCGCGGCCGCCCTGATGCTCGCGGCCATGTGGGTGTTCCGGCTCGTGCCCGACGCCGCGATCGTCGCCATCGGACGGTTCGTGCCCGACGTCCTGCGCGATCCCATTGTGCGCGCCGCCGCCGTATTGCTCTTTCTGCCCATCTTCGGACTCATGGGCGGCTGGCTGCTCGCCGGCCACATGCTCGCCCCCCTGTCCCGCATCACCGCCGCCACACGCCTCGCCGCCACCGGGGCCCTCTCCCACCGCATCGAGTTGGAAGGCCCGAAAGACGAGTTCCGCGAGCTCGCCGACGCCTTCGACACCATGCTTGCGCGGCTCGAAGCCCACGTCGCCGAGCAGCGGCGATTCGCGGCCAACGCCTCCCACGAGCTGCGCACCCCACTCGCCATCGCCCAGACGCTGCTCGACGTCGCCCGCAGCGACCCCAACCGCGACGCCGACGCGCTCGTCGAACGCCTCCACGCCGTGAACGCCCGCGCCATCGACCTCACCGAAGCGCTGCTCCTCCTCAGCCGCGTCGACCAGCGGTCCTTCACCCGCGACCGCGTCGACCTGTCCCTCCTGGCGGAAGAAGCCACCGAAACACTCCTCCCCCTCGCCGAAAGGCACGGGGTCACCGTCGAGACCGCGGGCGACGTAACCCCCACCGTCGGCTCACACGCGCTCCTGCTGCAGCTCGCGACCAACCTCGTGCACAACGCCATCGTCCACAACCTGCCCCAGCGGGGCAGCGTGTGGGTCACCACCGGCGTTCAGCCCAAAGGTGTCGTGCTGACCGTCGAGAACACCGGCGAGAAGCTCACCCCACAGGTGGTCGCCACCCTCGTCGAGCCCTTTCGTCGCGGCACCGAGCGCATCCGCTCCGACCACGCCGGCGTCGGCCTCGGCCTGGCCATCGCCAACAGCATCACCCAGGCACACGACGGAACCCTCACCCTCACCCCCCGGGACTCCGGTGGGCTTCGCGTCACGGTGCAGCTGCCCGCCGTGCGAACATAGACGCCGTCAGGAGGGAACCATGACACCAGCCCAGAAGACGCTCACCCGCCGCACCGCCCTGCTCGCCGCCGCCGCTCCCGCCGTCTCCGCCCTCGCCGCCTGCGCCGCCCCCGGCGGCAGCGGCCCCGCCCCCGGCGGCGTCCCCACCACCCCCGTCAACCTCAGCTACCTCTACTTCTTCGGTCCCGACGACCCACAGGTCATCTCCTACCCCTACGTCATCGAGCAGTTCCAGAAGAAATACCCCAAGGTCACCATCGAGCAGACCACCACCAACGGCACCACCAGCAACGTCATGGAGAAGTACGTCGCCATGATCGCCGGCGGCACCGCCCCCGACGTCGCCGCCGTCAACCCCCAGTTCATCGAGCCCCTCCGCGCCAAGGGCGCTCTCGCCGACCTCACCCCCTTCGTCAAGCGCGACTCCAAGTCCTTCCAGCCCGAAGACTTCAACGAGCCCACCCTCGCCCGCGCCATCCGCGACGGCAAGTGGACCGCCCTCCCACTCCAGATGGGGCTGTGGTTCCTCTTCTACAACACCACCGCCCTCCAGCAGGCCGGCCTCGGCAAGCCCGACGCCACCTGGACGTGGGACAAGCTGATGGAGGCGGCGCGCACCGTGCGCGGGCGCGACGCCAACAACCTCGGCATGACCATGCCGCCCTACGAGCTCCCCGTGCGCGACAACGGCGGCGACATCCTCACCGCCGACGAAAAGAAGTGCATCCTCGACCAGCCGCCCGCCGTCGAGGCCATCCAGTGGATGGGCGACCTCCGCCAGCGCCAGCGCGCCGTGCCCGATTCCTCCGAGACCGCCGGCCAGGCCGCACGTGCCCTGTTCGACGCCGGCCGCTACGCCTTCCACATCGGCGACCCAGGCTTCCTCAGCGGCACCATCCGCGCCAAGCTCAACTTCACCTGGGACATCGCCGTCGTCCCCAGGGGCAAGGTCACCCAGGTCTCCACCGTCAAGGGCCCCAGCCTCGTCATGTCCCAGGACAGCAAGCAAAAGGAGGCCGCCTGGGCCTGGCTCGCCCACTACAACGGCGCCGAGATGCAGAAGTACGTCGCCACCAACGGCAAGGTGATCAGCGCGCGCAAGACCGCCCTCAAGGCCTTCGTCGACCTGCCCGAGGGCTACACCAAGTCCGTCATCCAGGACACCGCCAAGATCGCCAAAGCCATGCCCTACGTCGCCCGCTTCGACGAGATGGACAAGGAGATCTCCGCCGGCACCACCGCCGTCTTCAACGGCCAGAAGACCGCCAAAGAAGCCATGGCCGACGTCGTCCAAAAAGTCAACGCCCTCCTCACCGGCTAACCCCGCAAGCCCAAAAGCGCGGCGTCAGCCGCGCATAAGCGCCGCATAAGTGGCGCCGTGCAGAATGGGGCGCGAAAGGACAACCGCCCCATGACGAACAGCTCAACTGCCTCAGACGCGGCTGCCGCATCCACCCAGGCACTGGACCTCGCCGCTCTGGTCCCCATCTTCGTTCGCCTGGCCGACAAGGCCCGGCGGCAGGGCCTGCTCTCGCTCGAGGAAGAGATGGAGCACCTGCCCACCGACGAGTTCCGCGACGCGCTGGCAGAGGTCATCGACGGCACGCCTCCCGAGGAGATCGCCGAG
>DASTZM010000214.1:0-5010 GCA_035764305.1 Chloroflexota bacterium
CACGGCGTACTTCTCCAGCTGACGCAGTCCGGGCGTCGTCTTGCGGGTGTCGACGATCGTTGCGTGGGTCCCGCGCACGGCCGCGACGTAGCGTGCCGCCGCGGTCGCGATGCCGCTCATACGCTGAGTGAAGTTCAGCGCCACCCGCTCGGCGCTTAGCACCGCCCGCGCGCTACCGCGCACGCGGAGCAGGAGAGTGCCGGGCGCAATCGGGTCGCCGTCTTGCTTCTTCTGATCGATCTCGACCTGCGGATCGAGCTGCCGGAAGGCCTCGATTGCGACGGGGAGGCCGGCGACGACGCCGGCGACGCGGCTGTTCAGGTCGGCGGTGCAGCGGGCGCCGGCCGGGATGGTGGCCAGCGTGGTGACATCACCCGGACCGACGTCCTCGGCGAGGGCGACGGCGACGATGCGGCTGACGTAGGCGTGGTCCAGGCCGAGCTGCATCGGTCGCGGTGGGAGGATACCCCGAACGAACTGCGCCGGGCGGCGCTCTACTGGAGCTCGAGTGGGTGCGGCGCGGCGATGCGGACGGACACCCGTCGACGCCACTCGGGATGCGTCGCCGGGAAGTCGGCGCGGTAGTGCGCACCGCGACTCTCCTCACGGCGTTGGGCGGCGCGGGCCATGAGCCAGCCGACGAGCAGCATGTTGGCCAGCTCCACTGCGCCGCGCGCCGCGGTGCGCGGTGCCGCTGCCAGCCATCCGCTGAGCGTGGCCTCGGCCGCCCGCAACGAGTCGCCGCTGCGAGCGATGCCGACGTGTTCCCACATCAGGTTGCGCGCGCGCCGCGCAGTGGTGGGCCTGCGCCGCTGGGGTGCAGGCAGGGCGACGTCCTCGCTCTGGATGGGAGGGTCCGCGACGCTGCCGCCGCGCGGCGGGTCGTGACGCGAAGCGTCGACGATTCTTCGTCCGAAGACGACGGCCTCGAGCAGCGAGTTGGAGGCAAGCCGGTTTGCGCCGTGCACGCCACTGCTCGCCGCTTCGCCGCAGACGTATAGACCGGGGAGCGTCGTTCGCCCCCACACGTCGGCCAGGATGCCGCCGATCATGTAGTGCGCCGCCGGCGCAACGGGGATGGGCTCGCGCGTGATCTCGAGGCCGTAGCGGCGGCAGACGCGCGAGATCGTAGGAAAGTGCGCCTCGACTCGCGCGGGATCGAGGTGCGTCAGGTCAAGCCAGACGTGCGGTGACGCGGTGTCAGCCAGCTCGCGCACGATGGCGCGCGAGACGACGTCGCGCGGCGCCAGCTCGGCGCGGTCGTCGTAACGTGGCATGAAGCGCTCGCCCCGCGTGTTCTTGAGCAGCGCGCCGTCGCCGCGCGTCGCCTCTGAAATGAGGAAGCGCGGCGCCCCGGGCTTCAGGAGTGCGGTGGGGTGGAACTGGAAGAACTCCAGGTCGGCGACGGCCGCGCCGGCGCGCAGCGCCGCGGCGACGCCGTCTGACGTGGCGATGCTGGGGTTGGTCGAGTGCGCGAAGAGCTGTCCGCCGCCGCCCGTCGCGAGCACGACGTGCCGCGCGCGCATGCGCTGGCGCTCATGGGAGACGAGGTCGAGCACGTCGCAGCCGACGCAGCGACCGTCCTCGACGATCAGGTCGAGCAGCAGGGTGTGCTCGTACAGCGCAGCGCCGGCGCGGGCGACGCGGCGCGTGAGCGCGTGCTCGATCTCGGCGCCGGTGGCGTCTCCCCGCGCGTGCAGCACACGGGGCATCGAGTGCGCGCCTTCGAGTGCGAGGGAGATGACACCGTCGAGGGTGTCGAAGTCGACACCCAGGTGGATCAGGTCACGCACGCGCGCCGGCCCTTCCTCGCACAGCACGCGCACCGCCGCCGGATCGCAGAGGCCCGCACCGGCGGCGAGCGTGTCGCGCTCGTGCAGCGCGGCGGAGTCGTCGTCGGCCACTGCGGCGGCGATGCCGCCCTGGGCCCAGCGGGTATTGGTCTGCGCGAGCGTTCCCTTGGTGACGACGGCGACGCGGCCGTGCTCGGCCGCGAGGACGGCGGTGAAGAGGCCGGCGATGCCGCTGCCGACGATCAGGTAGTCGTAGTCAGCGCCCCGCGTCACAGCGAGACCTGCTTGACGCTCCTGATGTCCGGGATCGACGCGATCTGCGCCAGCAGCTCTTCGCTGAGCGGCTCGTCGAGGTTCATGACCATGATGGCGTCGCCGCGCCGCACGCGCCGCCCGACCTGCATGGAGGAAATGTTGACGTCTCCTTCGCCGAGCAGCGTGCCCACGCGGCCGATCATGCCCGGCCGGTCGAGGTGCTGTGTGATGAGCACGGTCCCCACCGGCGTGACGTCAACCCAGTAGTCGTCGATCCGCACCAAGCGCGGCTCGTCCTGCAGGATCGTCCCCGCCAGGAGCCGCTCGTCGCCGTTGTTGCGCACGGCGACCGTGACCAGGTTGGCGTAGTTGTTCTCGGATCGCTCGGCCTTGTGCTCCACCACGCTCAGGCCGCGACTGCGCGCCACGAGGCGCGCGTTGATCAGGTTGACGCGCTCTTCGGTGATCGGCGCGAGCAGCCCTTTGATCGCGGCGGCGGTCAGCGGCGCAACGTCGTGACCGGCCAGCTCTCCGGCGTAGGTGATCTCGACACGCTCGAGCCGCGCGCCGGAGAGCTGCGTCAGCGCGCGCCCCATCACTTCCGCCAGCCGAAGGTAGGGCTCGACGAATGGGATGTCACCGGCGACGCGCAGCGGGGCATTCACGGCCCCGGCGACGTGCTCGCCGCGCAGGCACGCCAGGATCAGGTTGGACAGGTCCACGGCGATCTCGACCTGCGCCTCCAGGGAGGAGGCGGCAAGGTGGGGGGTGTGCACCACCTTTGGGTGTCCGACGAGCGGATTGTTCTTCGGCGGCTCTACGCCAAAGACGTCGAGCGCGGCGGCGGCGATCTGCCCGGCGTCGAGCGCCTTGACGAGCGCGGCCTCGTCGATGAGGGCGCCGCGGGCGCAGTTGACGATGCGCGCGCCCTCCTTCATGCGGGCCAGCTCGGCCTCGCCGAGGAAGTGACCGGTCTCCGACGTGAGCACGGCGTGCAGCGTGAGGATGTCCGAGTCGGAGAGCAAGACGTCCTTGGGCACCAACTCGACGCCGTTGGCGTCGGCGTGCTCGCGTGAGACGTAGGGATCGGTGGCAATGACGCGCATGCCGAACGAGGTTGCCCGGCGCGCCACCTGCGTGCCGATCCGTCCGAGGCCGAAGATGCCCAGTGTCTTGCCACGCAGCTCGACGCCGACGAACTTCGACGGGGCCCATTCGCCTTTGAGCAGCGACGCCATGGCCTGCGGGACGTTGCGCGCCATGGCGAGCATCATTGCCATGGTGTGCTCTGCGGTGGCGAAGGTCGAGCCTCCGGCGGTGTTGACGACGACGATCCCGCGCCGGGTGCACTCCTCGACGTCGATGTTGTCGACGCCGACACCGGCGCGACCCACGACGCGCAGACGCGGCGCCGCCGCGAGAACGTCGGGCGTCACGCGAGTGGCCGAGCGGACGACGAGCGCGTCCTGGTGGGCCACCGCTTCGAGCAGCTGCTCGGGCGGCATGCCCGGCGCGACGGTCACGTCGGAGGCGCGGCGTAAGATCTCGATCCCGGCGTCGTCGATCTTGTCGGCGACGAGGATCTTAGGGCGGTCGGCTCCTCCCGTCATCCGCGGAGGTCGGTCAGGACGCGTCCCATCGCGTCGAGCGCGTGATCGATGTCGCTGCGCCGGACGTGGCCGAGGTGGCCGATGCGGAAGTGGGTGTCGCGCCAGTGCTCCTGGCCAGTGGCGAGCACTACGCCGTGCTCGCTGCGCAGCCGCGAGAAGAAGGTCTTCAGGTCGACTCCGGCGGGCGCGACAACGCCGGTGACGGTGTCGGAGAGGTGGCGCGGGTCGGCCGCGAGCGTCATGCCCAGCGCCTGCACGCCCTTGCGCGCGCGCTCGGCCACCAGGTGGTGGCGGCGGAAGACCTTCTCGATCCCTTCCTTCTGTATGAGACGCAGCGCGGCGCGAAGGGCGTACATGATCCCGACCGCGGGCGTGTATGGCGTCTGGCCGCGTCGCTGGTAGTCGCGAGCCGCCTTGAAGTCGAAGTAGCTGCGTGGCAGCGTCGCGCACGCATTCGCTTCCCACGCGCTCTCGGAGACGGAGAGCATCGTCATGCCCGGGGGGCACATCCATGCCTTCTGCGAGCCGGTGACGGCGACGTCGACGCCCCACGCGTCGGTCTCGAAAGAGATGGCGCCCATCGAGCTGACGGCATCGACGAGGAACAGGGCGCCCGCGCGGCGGACGTGCGGCGCGATGTCGCGCACGGGGTTGGTGACGCCGGTCGACGTCTCGTTGTGGGTCAGCAGGACGCCGCGATACGGCCCGCCGTCCGCGAGGCGTCGCGCAATGGCGTCGGGCTCGGCAGCGCTGCCCCAGGGGAGCTGCATGTGGTCGACATCAAGCTGGAAGGCGCGCGCGATCTCACACCAGCGCTCACCGAACGAGCCGACGGTGATCGAGAGGACGCGGTCGCCGGGCGAGAAGCTGTTGACGATTGCGGCCTCGAGCCCGCCGGTCCCACTGGCTGGAAAGAAGAGCACGTCATTGTGCGTTTGAAATACGCGCTGCGTGCCTTCAGCGATCTCGCCGAGCAGCGCGGCGAACTCGGGACCACGGTGGTTGACCATCTGCTCCGAGAGCGCCTTGCGCACGGCTGGTGGGAGCGCCGTCGGACCAGGGATGCGGAGGTTGACCTCGCGCGGGCGCGCCCCAGCGGCGGCCGCCGAGGGCCGCTCGAGAGTGGCCACCATCGGGCGCCGAGTCTAGCAACTTGCGGTGGGTGGGATACTTGAAGTGCAGCCGGCCGACGCGCCGTGCGCGTTCCCGTAAGTGCCCGGCTGCTGGCACATTTCTTGCTGTCTCGCGAAACGCCCAACCAATGTTCGACTACCTCATCGTGGGCGCCGGATTTGCCGGTAGCGTATTAGCCGAGCGTCTTGCCACCCAGGCGGACAAGCGGGTGCTGGTCT
>DASTZM010000215.1:0-3960 GCA_035764305.1 Chloroflexota bacterium
CCGGGATGCTGCCGTCGGGGCCCAGGAAGTACGCCACGGTCCGCACGCCAGCACGCCGGCCACACGCTGTGTCCCGGGCCACCTACCCGCGCCCCACCAGCCGCGCCACCCACCGACCCGCGGCCCCCTCGCTGTCCCACCTGCGCGCGACGCGCGGGTCGGGCAGCGCGCTGGGGTTCCACGTGCCCTTCCGATCCCCGGCGACCATGGGAAGCCAGACCGCGTACACGCGCGGGTCCGCGACCGGGTGTTCCGTGAGGATGTCGCCGCGTACCGCTCGCGGACCCGCGCTGCAGGTCGCTCAGGTGGACGAGAGCACGAGGAGCAGCCGCGGCGCCCCGACACCCACGTTGAAGCCGGCGCGCATCCGGGGGCCGGAGATCCAGTTCCGGGGCGGCTTCCGACGCGTCTGGTCCAGTGTTTGGGACCGTCGCACGCGTAACAAGGCATGCCCCAAGACGGGTGGGGGAGGGCCGCGCCCACGTCGACGGGATCGGGCACAGCGCCACACCCACTCGCTCCGCTAGCGCCAAGTGGGACGCAGGGACATCGCGGAAGATGCCGGCAATCGCATGGCGATCGAGCGACCTGGCCTGCCTGTGACGCGTCTGCGCGATCGACACGCCGGCAGTTGGCGCGCCAGCGCGCCCGTCCTCCGTCAACGAGCAGGTGTGGGCACGTGCAGGGCAATGTCGGCTTCGATGCACGCACCGCAGAACGATGGAGCGACATCGCGTGTTTGTCCCGCACTCGGCCGACCGACTACGCTCGCTCGCGGCTCGTTCGCTCCTGATGCGTCGACCAGCAAGGCGCGACGACATGGCCGCGCCCAGTTGGGGAGTGCCTGCGTGGGCAGGCTCCGCCTCGCAGCAGGGCTACCATGGGCTCATGTTCACGCTCACGGCCTCGGTCTGCATTGATGCTCCAGCCGGCCAGGTCTGGGCCGAACTCGCCCGGTTGGAGGACATCCAACTGTGGTCTGAGGCCGTCGTCACCGCGCGTTGTGACGGACCCAAAGCGCGAGGCGTCGGCGCGGAGCGCACCTGTGCCCTGACCGGCGGCCTCACGATTCGGGAGCGCTGGCTTGCCTGGGACGAAGGGCACAGTTTTATCTACGAGGGCCGCGGCATCCCACTCATCGAACGAGCCCGCAACGAATGGACTGTCGAGCCCCAGGGCGATCGGTCGCTCCTCACGACGCGTGCTGCAGTCACCGTCAAGGGCGGCGTGCTGGGCCGCGTGCTCGATCCCCTGCTGGCCTGGCAATCGAAGCGGATGGGCCAGCGTGCGCTTGCCTCCTTCAAGTACCTTGTCGAGCACGGAGAGCCTCCGGCGGTCAAGCACTCCAGATTGCCTCGCGTGCCGGCGGCCTGCTAACCGCTACACACGGGCCGTCGCCCGACGTGCCGCCTAACGAGCGACGAACGATGCGCCCTGACGATCCTCTCGCCGTCGCGGAGGTCACGGCTATCCGCACCCGAGGTGTGGCGACCCTGGAACGTCTCCTCGCGACGAACCCTGCCCTGGCCAACGTACAAGTCGAAGGACGCAGGGGCGAGTCTGCCGTCGCGGCAACGAACTGAGGATGTGCGGCTCGTCGAGGCGCTGCATGCCCCTCGCGCCACGTCCATATGCGTTCCGGAGCAGCCCAATTGCCCGCGGGAGGTCACTCCGCGTCGGTGAGGAGACGAAGCGCCAGGTCGAAAAAGCGCTTCGAATGGACGATCACCTGTGACAGTCCAGTGCTGACGCAACATCGCCTCTCTGGGAAGAGGGGCGCCGGGTGGCGCGCCGAATCAGGGGTTACTTCGGCGCGTTCGTCCAGGCATCGTCAAGCGCCTTCTGGATGAGGGCCTGGTTGTCCTCCAGCGCCTGCTTGGCGCCCTTCTTCTGGGAGACGGCTTCCGCCTGAGCCGCCTTGACGCCATCCCAGAGGTTTTGGGCCGCGATGCTTGGCTCGCGGACGCGCGAGTACTGCATGAGTGGGACGGCGATCTCGGGGACCCTGTCGACGGCCGCGATGCCGGTCTTGTACTTCGCGTAGCGCTTCTTGTCGAGCTCGGGCGCACCGGACATGCCGGGAACGAAGTAGCCGCTGGTCTGCTTGGCGCGCGCGGCGTCGCCCTCGTCGCCGACGGCGTACCCCTCCTCGCTGACCATGAACTTCATGAGCTCCCAGGCAGCGTCGGTGTCCTTGATGCCCTTGACCATGTTATAGGCAAAGCCGCCGGACCAGGTGAGCGGCTTGTCGCCGGCCTTGCGCAGGGGCGGCTGGACGGCGCCGAACTTCATGTCCGGCCGGTAGCGCGCGACCGTGCCGGCGAGGCCGTTGGTCTCGTAGAGCATCGCCACCTGGCCGACCAGGAAGGGGTGCTGGGCGTTGCTGCCCCAGCCCTTGCGGAAGTCCTCGATCGGGTCACGGCCGCCGACGTCCTTGACCAGATCGACCATCCACTGGAGGGCCTCCTGATTCTTGCCGTCGGTAAGCGTGGCTTTCTTGCCGTCGGCGGTCTGGAAGCCACCGCCGTTCTGCCAGCCGAAGATGTGGTAGTGGGCCTGGCCATACTCGGTGTAGAAGCCGACGCGCTCGAAGCCACCGTCGCCCCTGCGCTTGGTGAGCTTGATGGCCATCTGGCGCAGCTCGTCCCACGTGGTGGGTGGCTTCTCGGGATCGTACCCGACCTCCTGGAAGGCTTCCTTGTTCCAGTAGAGGAGCCGGTCGTCGGTGCTCTGGACGAGGGCGTACCACTTGCCGTCGGTGATGCCCTTGGCCTCGGGGACGATGAGCGGCGCGAAGCGGCCGATGTCGTATTTGTCGCGCTTGATGAGGTCGTCGAGCGCGACCCAGACGCCCTTGGCGGCGAAGGCGGGGGACTGGAACCGGTCGAAACGGACGAAGTGGGGTGGGGTGCCCGCGACGATGGCGGCGGTGATGGCGGCGACCGCGTCGACGCCCTGCCCGTCGGTCTTGGTGGCGCCGTAGTTGATCTTGACGTTGGAGTACTTGCGCTGGAAGGCGTCGAAGACGTCCATCTGGAAGTTCTTGCCTTCGGCGGGAGGCGGGTTGCCCCAGTACTCGAGCGTGACGGGCTTGCCGCCGTTGATTCCGCTGGGTTGACCGGTCTGGCCGCCCGTCTGGGTGGTGCCCGGTGCGCCGCACGCGGCGAGGGCCGCGCCGGAAAGGCCGGCGGAGGAAACGAGGAGAAGACTTCTGCGAAGCATGACGGATCCTCCTATGGGTGGTTGTCTGGCGGCGTGCCCCGGTGCCCGGCGCCACGATCCAGGGTAGACACTCTGCAGAGGCCTGTCAACGCAGACTCAGGCCTGCCAACTTCCGGTGAGCGGCTGGCCGTCACAACGCCTTGCTCGCGTTCCCGCCGATCCCCTGCCAGAACGCCGTCGCCGCGCTGGGGAGTCCCGCGGGCAAGGCGTACGTCGCCGACCCGTTCGGCGACCGCGTGTGGCGCGTGGACACGACGACGAACACGCTGCTCGCGCCGCTGCCACTGACCGGCGCCCCCATCGCCCTCGCCGCCGCCTAGCGGTCGGACCTCCGCGCCCGGCTGGCGCGTTCGGAGCAGTGTGAAGCTGGGGGGCCGCTTCCTTTCTGCCACCGCCGCCGGCTGCGGGGCGCTAGTGCTGTTCGCCTGCCTGCTCTCCGTCGCGCTCCGGCTGCCGTTCCTCTCGGTCCCCCTCACCGACGACGAGGCGGGGTACGCCTACGTCTCGAGCTGGCTGGCGCAGGGGTTTGCGCTCTACCGCGACCTGTGGTTCGACCGGCCGCAGGGCATCTTCATTCTCTACGGCGGCATCCTGTGGCTCTTCGGCGATGACACCGAAGGCATCCGGCTCGCCGCGGCGCTCTACAACGCCGTCACCGTGCTTGCCGTCTACACCCTCGGCCGCCGGCTGACTGGCCCGCGCGGCGCGTTCGCCGCGTCGTTCGCCTACGCCGCGGCC
>DASTZM010000216.1:0-3604 GCA_035764305.1 Chloroflexota bacterium
AGCGCCGCGAGCCGACCGACCTGGTGGCGCTGCTGCGCCGCGCCGTGGCCGACCACGGCGCCGCGGCGGGGCGCCGCCCGCTGCGCCTGGACGTCGAGGAGGAGTCGCTCGTCGGGCAGTGGGACCCGGTGGGGCTGGGACGCGTGCTGGACAACCTGGTCTCCAACGCCATCAAGTACAGCCCCGACTCGCCGGACGCGGAGATCACGCTGGGGCTGCGCCTCGTCGACGGCGCCGCGGTGCTGCGCGTGCGCGACCGCGGCCATGGCATCCCGGAGGGGGAGCAGGCGCGCGTGTTCGAGCGCTTCTACCGCGGCGCCAACGCCGGCGATACGCCGGGCACCGGGCTGGGGCTGGCCGCCGCGTTGCAGGTGGTGGAGGCGCTGGGCGGTAGCCTGACGCTCAGCAGCCGTGAGGGCGACGGCGCCGAGTTCGCGGTCACGCTGCCGCTCGACACGCCGGACGGTGCCGAGTCGGATGGCGCCGAGTCGGACGGCGCCGAGTCGGATGGCGCTGCACCGGGTACCGCCGCGGCGGGCTGAGACCCGTCACGACCTTGCCACCCCCGCGGACTCGCGGACCCGTGAGCCGGCGTCTGGCCGGGGCGCGGCGGGCCGCGGCGGGGCGTAACGCACGTGCCGTAACTGAAGCGGAATCGTGACCCCGCCACCGGCACGCCGGCACGGGCCCTGCGCGCATCAGACAGTGGGGGCACTGCCGAGCCCGCCGGAGGAGACAGCATGCTCGCACCGGACCTCCAGGATGAGCTGCAGCGGCTGCGCGAGGCTGGCGCCGAGACGGGCGCGGCGATCGACCGGGTCAGCCGCCAGCTGAGCGCGCGGCGCCCTCGCAGCGTCAAGGACCTGCACGACACGAAGGCCCACCTGACGTACCTCCGCCTCATGCTCCGCACCGTGCAGCAGGAGCTCGCGTCGCTCGAGCGACCCTAGCGGGAGCAGCTCTCGCCGGAAAGACCGTAGCTCAGAAGGCCCTCGCGCGGGCGATCTTCGGGCAGCGTCAGGGAGTAGCCCACCCCGCGCTGGGTGCGCAGCAGCTGCGGCTCGCGGCCGTCATCGCCCAGCTTGCGCCGCAGGCGGCGCACCATGTTGTCCACGGCGCGCGAGTCGCCCGCGGGCTGCCAGGCCCAGGCGCGCCGCGCCAGCTCGTCGCGCGTGAACGCCACGCCGGGGTGGGAGACCAGGACGTAGAGCAGCGAGAACTCGCGCGGCGACAGAGGGATCCGCCGGCCATCGATCTGCGCCTCCAGCAGGCGGTGCCGGAGCGTGAGCGGGCCGACCGTCTGCTCGTCGGCGGTCCTGGGGGCGTCGGCGGCGACGTGCGCGCCGGAGCGTCCCACCACGACTCGCAGCGCGGCCCAGAAGCGGCGAGGGGAAAAGGGCCGGATCAGCTCGTAGTCGGCGCGCTCCATGACGCGCACCACGGCGTCATCGGCACCGCCGGGGCCGGCGGCGCTGCCGGTGCCGTCGGGACGGGAGAGGGCGATCAGCGGCAGCGCCGCCGTGGCGGCGTCCTCACGCAGCGCGCGCAGGACCGAACGTCCATCGGCCATCTTCGCCTCGCTGTCGATCAACCCGACGGCGAAGGCGCGGCTGCGCGCCGCCTGAATGGCGGCATCGGGCTCCAGCCGCTCGGCGGTACTGCCGCGGCGGCGCAGCAGCGCCTCCACGAGCGCGGCGTACTCCTCCTCCGGCTCGACCAGCAGCGCCGCCAGCGCCTCTTTCCCGCTCCCGGCGCCTGAGCGGGTCTCCGCGGGCTGCTCCTGGAGCCCCTGGGGTTCCTGGCGTTCCTGGAGCCCTTCGCGCACGCGCGGTGCGTCCCCCACCGGGGCACCTTACCAATCCCACTGACGCGCGCCGCGTCGCACGCCCGGTGTGTCGCGCGCGCGTTACATTCGCCGCCTTCCGGGGGGCGAGTCAGACCCGCAGGGCTGGAAGATGCGCTCCGGGCGGACCAGGTCGCGCAGCCGCCGCACGCCGGGCGGCTGGCACCCATCCTGAGTCCCCTTTTCCCTGACAGCCGGGCACTCCTTTACTATTCGTCCGGGAGGGCGCCCATGGCCTCACCGCTCCCGCTTCCTGATACCTCTCCGGGTAGCACCCCGCGCCGGCTGGCGGACATCGACGCCGCGCTGCTCGTGCTCCAGGCAGAGGCCGTCCGGATCCGGGACGCGATGCTCCGCGTGACCGATACTCCGCCCGACGCGGAGATCACCGGGGCCACGCGCGCGGCCGTCGCGGCGGCCGGCCGCGACGTCGAGCGCCTCAGCGCACAGCTGGAGACGCTGCGCCAAGCCCTGCTCGATCTCTCCGGTGCCCCGTCAGACGCGCCGTCAGACGCATCGTCTGACGCTCCTTCAGGCCTCTCCGCCGGGGGTCCGTAACCGAACCGTAATCCGCTGTGTGATGCCGGTGACAGCCCGCCGCCGCGGCGGCGCGTAGGCTGGACAGTGATCGATGGCGATCAAGACCGCCGGCGGCGTCAGCGCCGAGACCGCCGGAGCGAGCGCACTGGCCCTGTCACTCCTCCCCGTGTCGCCGGCGGACCCGCCGGGGATGCACGGCCCCCATCTGCACGAGCGCCACGAGACCGCGCTCTACGTCCAGGAGGGGAGACTGGTGGTGCGCCACGGCGACTGGCTCCAGGAGGAGACGGTCGTCGACGCGGGGGAGTTTCTGTTCCTCCCGGCGGGAGAGGTCCACGCGCTTGGCTGCGCCGACGGCCAGCCCTGCCGCGTGGTCGTCGCCAGCTCCAACCCCAGTGCCCAGGACGCGACCCAGCCGCTGCCCGAGCTGACTCCCCTGCTCCGCGCCGCGTAGTCGCGCGCCCGGCACGGCGCGCCGCCGATCGCTGATTGGAGAGGGCCGCCGGTCCGTTCCGGATACTCAGCCGTCATGGCCGACGAGCGCCAGCGGGGAATCGCGGTGCTGCTGGCCAACAGTGCCCTGATGTCGGCCGGCTTCTTTCTGCTCATCCCGCTCCTGTCGGTGCACCTGACGCAGGACGTCGGCTTCAGCGGCGCGGCGGCCGGCGCGGTGCTGGCCATCCGCCAGCTCACGCAGCAGGGGCTGATGCTCTTCGGCGGGGCGCTCGCCGACCGCGTCGGGTACAAGCGCGTCATCGCGGCCGGCATGCTCGTACGCGCGGTGGGGTTCCTGGGCTTTGGGCTCGGCGACTCGCTGCCGGTGATCCTGGCGTCGGCGGTGGTCGCCGCGCTGGGCGGCGCGTTGTTTGAGGCCACCGGCAAGGCCGCGCTGGCATCGCTGGCACCGCCGGCGGCGCGCGCCCGGCTGTTCTCGCTGAGTGCGCTGGCGGGTGGCGTGGGCACGACGTGCGGCCCGCTGCTGGGGGTGTGGCTGCTGCGCTTCAGCTTCCGGTGGGTGGGCGTCGCGGCCGGCGGCTTCTTCCTGGTGGCGGCGGTCCTGTCGGCGGCGCTCCTGCCCGCCCTCAGCGGGCCGGCCGGCGCCGCGCCGCCGCTGCGCCGCACGCTGTCGCGCGTGGCGCGGGATCGGCGCTTCGTGGTGTTCACCGCCCTCCTGACGGGCTACTGGCTGCTCCACAACCAGATCTACATCTCGGTCCCACT
>DASTZM010000217.1:0-7787 GCA_035764305.1 Chloroflexota bacterium
CGCTGCACGCGCGCGGCGGCGCGCAGCATCCGCTGCTCACCGGCAGAGGCAGGGTTCCCCACCCCCAACTCGCCGATCAGGCCGGCCCGCACGCGCGTGCTTCCTATGTCGTGGGTATGCTGCGCGGCGGTGACGCGAGGACTGATGGGGTGAGGCATCCCCGCGCCGATGCCGTCTTCCAGCTCGCGCCGGAAGTGGTCCTCCAGCTGTGACTCTGGCCAGTCCGCGACGTCGGCGGGGTACGAGCCGGCGACGTAGAAGCCGGTGCCGGCCACGATATGCACGCCGGTGCGACGCGAGACTTCGGCCAGCTCCGCTGGGTGTGGCGCGATGCCGACCGACGTGACGTCGACCAGCGTCCCACCGCCGGCGCGCTGGAAGAGCGCGACCTCTGCGGTGGCGAGGTCCAGGTCCTCCTGCACCAGGTTGGGCCGGCTGTTCATGGGGTGAGTGCGCAGCCACCACAGGCGGTCGGGCGCGATCGGCGCGTCGGACTCGGCGCCGGTAGGGTCGTCCTCGGACTGGGTGAAGTAGCAGCGCAGGTCGAAGAAGACGTGCTCGTGCGCCATGGTGGCGCCGAGCGCGGCCGCGGGGACGGGTCCGAGGACCGTGGTGACGTGTGGCTGCGACGGGGCCGAGGTCGGGGGGAGAGCCGGTGGCATGGCGGGGCGATAATAGCCCCGGTGCAGCTGGAAGAGTTTCTCGCATCGCGCCCGCGCGTCCCACTCGGCACGCTGCCCACCCCGCTCGACGCGTGCCCGCGCCTCTCGGAGGCGATCGGCGGCGCGCCGATCGCCATCAAGCGCGACGACCTCTCGGGCTTCGCGCTGGGCGGCAACAAGGTGCGCATGCTCGAGTTCGCGCTGGGGGAGGCAGTCGCCGTGGGGGCGGACTGCCTGCTGACCGGCGCCGACGTGCAATCCAACCAGTGCCGTGCCGTCGCCGCCGGCGCGGCGCGGCTGGGGATGGAGTGCCACCTGGTGGTCAGCCGCGGGCCGCACCCGGAGATGCAGGGCAACCTGCTGCTCCAGCACGTCTTCGGCGCGCACGTGCGGGTCGTCGAGCCGCCGGCCATCGGCGACAAGACGCTGGTGGACGTGCAGGGAGTGCTGGACGAAGTGGAGGCGGCGCTGCGCGCCACCGGGAAGCGCCCGTTCCGGATCACGGGGCAGCGCATCGAGCACGCGCTCAAGGGCATGGTGGGCTACATGACCGGGGCGGTGGAGCTGGCGGCGCAGCTTCGAGCGCTACCGGCCGCGCCGTCGGCGATGGTGATCTGCGCCGGATCGGGGACGACGATGGCGGGGCTGGTGTGCGGGCTCAAGGCGCTGGGGGGAGGGGTGCTGCGCCAGCGCGTGATCGGCGTGACCATCTCCAACCCGGCGGCGGCGGTGCGCGAGCGCATCCTGGCGCTGTCCCACATGGCGGCGGAGACGTACGGGCTGGATTGCGTCCTGGAGCCGGACGAGGTGGACGTGCGCGACGGCTTCGTCGGCCCCGGCTACGGGCTGCCGTCCGAGGAGGGGCTGGCGGCGCTGGCGCTGGTGGCGCGCACCGAAGGGATCTTGCTCGACCCGATCTACACGTCCAAGACGGCGGCGGCGCTGTTCCACCTGATCCGCAGCGGCGAGCTGCCGCCCGACCGGCCCGTGGTGATGGTGCACACCGGCGGTATCCCGGGTGTCTTCGCCTATCACCAGGAGGTCGCGGCCGCGCTGCCGCCTGTGGCGTGAGTGGCGTGACGGGAAAAGGCACGCCGCGGCGCGTCCTGGTGGGGGCGGCGACGATCGACGAAGCCGAGCGTCGCTGGTTGACGGAATCGTTTCCGGACGTGCGCTTCACGTTTGGGGACGAGACCGATCCCCACGCCGAGCCGGGCTACGAGGTCATCTTTGCCAAGGGAGTCGACACGCGGGCGATCGACGGCTCGCCGCGGCTGCGCTGGTACCAGGCGGGCACGGCGGGGGTAGAGCGCGTGCTGGCGGCGCTGGCGGCGCGGCCCGAGGTGGCGGTGACCAACGCGCGCGGCGCGCACGGCATCCCGATGGCGGAGAACGTGCTCACAATGGCGCTGTGCTTCGCGACGCGCATGCACCGGCTGATCCGCACGCAGCCGCAGAAGGCGAGGATCGGGCGCGAGGTGATCGCCGAGAAATGGGAGCTGCACGGGCAGACCATGCTTGTGCTGGGGCTGGGCGACATCGGCGGCACGCTGGCGGAGAAGGCGAAGGCGCTGGGGATGCGCGTGCTGGGCGTGCGCCGCTCGGGTGAGCCGCACGGGGCATGCGAGGCGGTGTACACGCCCGACCGGCTGCGCGAGGCGCTGCCGCAGGCGGATCACGTGGCGGCGTGCCTGCCGCTGACCGGTGAGACGCGCGCGATCCTGGGTGAGGCGGAACTGCGCCTGCTGAAGCCCACGGCGCACGTCTATAACGTGGGGCGCGGCGCGTCTCTAGATGGAAGGGCGCTGCGCCGCGCGCTGGCGGAGGGCTGGATCGCCGGCGCGGGGCTGGACTGCGTGGACCCGAGCGACGTGCCGGCCGACGACGACGTTCTGTGGGGGATGGAGAACGTGATCCTCTCCCACCACACGAGCGGCAGCAGTCCCTATAACGCGTGCCGCATCGCAGACATCTTTGCCCGGAACCTGCGCGCGTTCCTGGACGGGCGGCCGCTGGAGAACGTGGTCAGCCGCGAGAAGGGCTACTGACCGTGGAAGCGCCGCCGCCCTACCGCCTGTACGTCAGAGCCGGACGCGTGCTGACGTGCCTACCGGAGCAGGATCCGATCGAGGACGCCGCGATCCTGGTGCAGAGCGGGCGGATCGTCGCGGTTGGCCCGGCGGCGCGCCTGGCGCCGCCGCCGGGGGTGGAGGTGGTGGACCACTCTGACAAGACCGTGCTGCCGGGGCTGGTAGACGGGCACGTCCACCTGATGTACCGGCGCAACGAGAGCATCTACGACCACGCGGCCGCCTTCGACGACCACGCGCTGCTGGTGCGCGCCGCGTACCACGCGCGGAAGCTGCTGGAGGCGGGCGTCACCACCGTGCGCGACTGCGGCAGCCGGGGCACGTTTCTCCGCGCGCTGAGAGCCGGCATCGCCGGCGGTCTGGTGCCGGGGCCGCGGCTGCTGGTGTGCGGGCCGCCGGTGACGACGACGCGCGGCCACCTGTGGGTGTGCGGCGCCGAGGCCGACAGCGCCGCCGAGGCCGTCAAGGTCGTGCGGCGACTGGTCAAGGAAGAAGTTGACTTCGTCAAGATCATGGCCACGGGCGGCCGGATGACCCCCGGCAGCAACGTCGGTCGGGCCCAGTTCTCCGTGGACGAGCTGCGGGCGATGGTGGACGACGCGCACCGGCTGGGGCGGCTTGTGGCGGCGCACTGCCTGGGGGTGGAGGGGATGCGCTACGCGGTCGAGGCGGGGGTGGACACGATCGAGCACGGCAACTGGCTGGACGAGAGCGGTGACCGGCACGCCTTTGACGAGGACCTGGCGCGGCGCATGGCGGCGCGGGGCACCTACCGGAACATGGCGACCCAGCCCGACCGCGAGCTAGCCGAGCTGCCGCTCAACCGGGCGCTGACCGAGCAGCAGCGCCGCCGCCTGGAGGCGGCGCAGGAGCGCTGGTACTGGTTCCGGCGGGGGATCGAGCTGGGGGTGCCGAGCTTCTTCTCCACGGACGCGATCTACGGCCAGTGGGACGACGCGTGCACCGACCTCCCGTGGCTGACGGTGCTGATCGGTGAGCGGGGCGGCGTGGGCGCCTACGACGCGCTGCGCATGGTGACCGCCGTCCCGGCGCAGGCGATTGGCCTGGGTGCGGACGTGGGGACGGTGGCGCCGGGACGGCGGGCCGACCTGCTGGTCGTGCGGGGCGACCCGCTCGAGTCGCTGCGCGCGCTGCTGGAGGTGGAGGCGGTGTATCAGGACGGCCGGCGCACCTTCCCCGCAGGCGGATAGCCTGCCGGTCCGGCGGGAGGTCAGGCGCTCTCGAAGTAGCGGTCGAGCTCCCAGGGGCTGACCTGGCGCCGGAACTCCTGCCACTCGCGCTCGCGCGCCATGAGCAGACGCTCATTCACGGGTGCGCCCAGCGCGTCCCGCACGACCGGATCCCATTCAAGCTCTTGTAAAGCCTCCCCCAGGGACGCGGGCAGCACTTCTATCTGGGACTCGTCGATCAGCCCGCTGGCCAGCGCCGCGTCGACGGGCGGCGGTGTGTCAAGATTCTGGCGGATGCCGTCGAGTCCGGCGGCGAGGGCGACGGCGAGCGCGAGATAGGGGTTGCAGGAGGGATCGGGGCAGCGAAGCTCGACGTGCTGTTGGCGTCGACTCTGCGCGCGCGGCACGCGGATCGCGGCGAGCGGGTTGGCGTGCCCCCACGTGATACTGGAAGGCGCGTCGAAGCCGCGGCCCAGGCGCTTGTACGAGTTGACGCTTGGCGCGAGCACAGCGCACATAGCGCGCGCGTGCGCCAGCTGCCCGGCGATGAACGCCCGCCCGGCGCGCGAAAGGCCGTGCTCGTCGAGCGGCTCGGCCAGCGCGTTTCGCCCGTCCTTGTCAAGCAGCACTTGCGCCAGGTGGAGGCCCGAGCCGGCCACGTCAGGGAGCGGCTTGGGCATGAAGGTCGCCGACAGGCCGCGACGCCGCGCGACAGTCTTGACGGCGTACTTGCAGGTCACCATCGCGTCGGCGGCGCGCAGCGCGGGGAGCAGCGGCAGATCCAGCTCGTGCTGGCCGGGACCGATCTCGTGGTGGCTGGCCTCCACCGCTACCCCGAGGCGGTCGAGCGTCTGCACCACCTCGTCGCGGAAGTGCGCGTCGCTCTCGGGCGAGAGGTCGAAGTACCCGCCCCGGTCGGCCGGCCGGCTGCCGCGGCCTCCGGCCGGCGGTGCGTGCGTCGCTGGCCGGCCGCGGAACAGGAAGAACTCCACCTCGGCCGCGGCGTGGAATTCGTAGCCCGTGTCGGCCGCGTCGGCCAGTACGCGGCGCAGGACGGCGCGGGGGTCGGCCGGGAATGGCGTCTCGTCGGGGGTCTGCACGTCGCACAGCACGCGCGCGGTGCGTTCGCCTCCCGGGCCCAGCCAGGGCAGCACGGCCCACGTCGAGAGGTCCGGGCGCAGCAGGAGATCGGTCTCCATCGAGCGTGCGGCGCCCTCCAGAGCCGATCCGTCGAACCAGTGACCGTAGTCGAGCGTCTCGGCCAGCTGCCGCGCCGGCAGGACTACCGACTTGAGGGTCCCGGTGACGTCCGTGAACTGCAGGTCAACGAATTGCACGTTGGTGTCCAGGCCGCTGTGGCTTGCTGCCAGCTTGACCGTCTGCGTCGGAGGAGGGCTTGACATGTAGGTGCGTTCCTCTAGCCGCCGCGCAGGCCGGTAAGCAGTCGCCGGATCGCGCCGGCGGGCGCCGCCGGCGCGGCGGGTCCGGGGTCCAGGACGTCGACGACCACGTGCGAGACATTGTCGCTCCCGCCGCGCTCGAGCGCGAGCGTCAGGAGTCCGGCGCATGCTTGCTCGGCTTCGCCCGGCGGCGCGGCCAGGAGCGCGTCGCGGAGCGCGTCGACCGGCAGCTCGCCCCACAGGCCGTCGGTGCAGATCAGGAAGCGGTCACCCGCCTGAAGCGGCGCGCGCTGGAAGTCCGGGCGCATGAGCGGGCTGGCGCCGAGCGCGCGCGTAAGCACGCTCCGACGGGGGTGCACGTTGGCCTGCTCGGGGGTGATGAGGCGCAGCTTGAGGAGCTCGGCCGCCTCGGAGTGGTCGCTGGTGAGCTGAGAGACGGCACCGCTCCGTGCCAGGTAGACGCGCGTGTCGCCGGCGTGGCCGACGTAGGCCTGCCGCCCTGCCAGGACGACGACTGCGAGCGTCGTCTGCATCATGCGCAGCGCCGCGTCGGGTCCGTGGGCCTGGTTGTAGACCGATAGGTTGGCTGCTTGGAGTGCTTGACGGAGCGCGGTCTCGATCTGGTGGGGGGCGCGCGGCGAGTAATACTCCTGGGCGAGCACGTCCACCGCGACACGGCTGGCTATCTCGCCCGCGTTCTGGCCGCCGACGCCGTCGGCGACGGCGAAGAGGGTCCCTCTGGAGAGGAGCAGCGCGGCGTCGTCGGGGGCGCGGAGCAGCAGACTGTCCTCGTTGTTGTCCCGTAGCAGGCCGGGGTGAGTCGTGGCGGCCGCGACGATCCGCGGGCCCGAGTCCGGAGAAGTGGCGAGTGACGCCGCTAGAGCCGCCGGCGTGGGTGGGATCTCGGCGGACTCAGGGGGCGGGAGCGTGGGGTGACCATCCGGGTCCGCCGTGTTGGGCGGGCGGCGGGAATGCAGCGGCGCAGCGGGTGCGGTAGCGCCTCCCACCCGGGCATCGTACGCCTGTCACAGGGCGCGAGCCTATAGGCGGCTTGCCCGAGATTCGCCCGTTCGCCCTGTGCACTTTTGACGAGAGCGACGCCGCAAGCGGTGCGTCAAGAAGGTGTCAAACCACCGCGCAGATGAGAGCTTGATGAACGGGTAGGACGTGTGGTTGGCGAGTGGGGCGGTGGCCTTCAGTGGGAGGGGGCGCCGGACGATAGTTCTACCGGGAGAAAAGCGGTCGGTGCGACGGGCGTGGCGTGGGACTGAGGCGAATATCTCATTGGCCCCACCGCGTACGCTGGGCACAGATAGAGTTTCGACCACGTAACGGCATGAAGGATGCGTGTTTCGGGTGTTTCGAGTGTCTCGATCGATTTGGGCGAAAAGGAAATGATCCCCACCGTTCGAGAAATCGGTCGGACGACCGATACCGAACACCCCTCCGCCGGATGTGCCGCCTCGAAGGGACGCCGATACTAGGGCAGCGTTAGGGAGCGTCCTCGCTCCTGCGCTCACTCGGTTCCCCGAACTCTCGGAAAGCGACTGAACTCTCGGTGCGGTTGATTGAGGCGCCAACGTCACGCGCGCGCGCGCATGCGCGCGCGCGTACGTGTGAGGCGCTCCCCGCCGAGGCGACCGAACCGGCGGGCACGCTGGCCGCGCAGCTGGTCGAGGCGCTCGACGCGCCGATCGTCGTGTCGGCCCAGCAGCGCCTGTGGCGCGCGACGGTCCGGTTCTTCCACTGGCTCTCGTTCGTCGCGACGCTCGTGTCGGCGGTGCCGGTGTTCACGCTGCTCCCGGCGCCTTCCGAGGTGTACGCCGCGCCCCTCGCGGAGACGCCGCAGGCGCCAGATCAGCAGGTGGTGGCGCCCACCGCCACGGCCGGTCCGGCCGAGCCGGCGGCGTCGCCGATCAGTGCGGCGGCCGCAACGAGCGCGCCCGCCCAGCCGACGGCGGCGAACACCGCCGTACCGGCAGCTCCCACTGTCGCGAACACCGCGGTCCCGGCCGCGACCAACACCGCGGCGGCCGCGGCGACGAACACGGCGGCGCCCGCAGCAACCTCGACAAGTCAAGCAGCGGCCGCGACCGGGACGACGGCTGCTGGTACGGCGACGGCGGCCGCGACGGCAGCGGGGACCGCGGTTTCCAGCGCGACTGCGGCGCCGACCAACGTGACCGTGGTCGTCGGCTCCCCGACGCCGGGCACCGCGTCCGACGCCGCGACGGTTGTTCCTCCGTCGGTCACGACGGGCCCGTCCGGCACGGCGAGCAGCGGTGGAACGGCGACGGTCCCGGCGGTGAGCAGTCCGCCGCCGACCGGGACCGCGGCCAGCAGCGCGACGGCGACGCTGGCCCCGAGTCCATCGGGAACCGTCGCGGCGAGTGCGACGCCGACGCCGGTGCCGCTGGCGACGCCAACGCCGATGGCCACGTCGCC
>DASTZM010000218.1:0-5702 GCA_035764305.1 Chloroflexota bacterium
GGCCGCAGCGCGGCCGCGCCGCCGCGCTTACCGGTCGCGTTCGCCCGTGGCCAACGCCGCCTGAGCCGCCGCCAGCCTCGCAATTGGCACCCGGAATGGCGAGCAGCTCACATAGTTCAGCCCCACCTGATGGCAGAACTCAACCGATGAGGGTTCCCCCCCATGCTCGCCACAGATCCCCACCTTCAGGTTCGCCCGCGCCTTCCGTCCGCGCTCGGTCCCGATCTGCACCAGCTGCCCCACCCCCTCCCGATCGAGCACCTGGAACGGATCTTCCTTCAGGATCTTCTGCTCGACGTACATCGGCAGGAACCGCCCCGAGTCGTCGCGCGACAGGCCAAACGTCGTCTGGGTCAGGTCGTTAGTCCCGAAGCTGAAGAACTCCGCCCCCTCGGCGATCTGATCCGCCAGGAGCGCGGCGCGGGGCAGCTCGATCATCGTCCCCACCATGTACGGAACGTCGACGCCGTTCCCCTTCAGCTCCTCGTCCGCGACGCGCCGGACCACCTCTTCCTGTTTGCGGAACTCATTCAGATCCCCCACCAGCGGGATCATGATCTCGGGGTGGACCTTCACGCCGTCCTTCGCCACCGCCACCGCCGCGCGGAAGATGGCGCGCGCCTGCATCTCGGTGATCTCGGGGTATTGGATCCCCAGGCGGCAGCCGCGGAAGCCGAGCATCGGGTTCTGCTCGTGCAGCGACTCGATGCGCTGCTTGACCTGCTCAACCGTCCGTCCGGCGATCTGCGCCAGCTCGGCAATCTGGTCTTCCTCGCGCGGCAGGAACTCGTGCAGCGGCGGGTCGAGCGTGCGGATGGTCACCGGGAAGCCGTCCATGGCCCGGAAGAGTCCCTCAAAGTCGCTCTGCTGGAACGGCAGCAGCTTCTCCAGCGCCGCCCGGCGCGCCTCGGTGGTGTCCGCCAGGATCATCTCTCGCACCGTGCGCGTGCGCTCCTCCTGCGGCTTGTTCGGGTCGTCGAAGAACATGTGCTCGGTCCGGCACAGGCCGATCCCCTCCGCGCCGAACTCGCGCGCCTTCTGCGCGTCGCGCGGCACGTCGGCGTTGGCGCGAACGCCCATGGTGCGGAACTTGTCCGACCACAGCATCAGCGTGCCGAAGTCAGCGCCCAGCTCGGGCTCCACGGTGGGGACGCGACCAAGCAGCACGTTGCCGGTGTTGCCGTCGAGCGTGATCCAGTCACCTTCCTTCACCCTCTGGCCGTTGCACGTGAACGCCGTCTCTTCGCGGTCGATCACGATGTCTTTGGCGCCGACGATGCAGGACTTGCCCATGCCGCGGGCGACGACCGCGGCGTGCGAAGTGGGGCCGCCTGTGGAGGTGAGGATGCCCTGCGCCTCGATCATGCCGCGCAGGTCCTCGGGTGACGTCTCGCGCCGCACCAGGATCACCTTGTGGCCGTCTTTGCCCAAAGCCTCGGCCTTCTCGGCAGTGAAGGTGACCTGTCCGATCGCCGCACCCGCACCGGCCTTGATACCGGTGGTGATCGGCTTGGCGTCGGCCTTCGGATCGATGATTGGGTAGAGCAGCTGCACCAGGTCGCCGGGTGGGACGCGCTGCACCGCGGTCTTCTCGTCGACGATCCCTTCGTTGACGAGGTCCACCGCGATCTTCACCGCTGCTACGCCGGTGCGCTTGCCGTTGCGCGTCTGGAGCATGTATAGCTTCCCGCGCTCGATGGTGAACTCGAGGTCTTGCATGTCCTTGTAGTGGCGCTCGAGTCGCTCGGCGTAGCGCACGAACTCGTCATAGACACCTGGAAGTGCTTTGTCGTTCTTGAGGTCCTCGATGTGCAGCGGTGTGCGGATGCCCGCCACGACATCCTCACCCTGCGCGTTGCGCAGGTAGTCGCCGAAGAGCTCCTTGGCGCCCGTCGCCGGGTTGCGCGTGAACGCGACGCCCGTCCCACTGTCGTTGCCCATGTTGCCGAAGACCATCGTCTGCACGTTCACTGCGGTGCCCAGGTCGTCGGAGATCCTCTCGCGCCGGCGGTAGACCATCGCGCGGTCGTTGTTCCAGCTGCGGAACACCGCCTCCACCGCACCCTTCAGCTGCTCGTGCGGATCGGTGGGGAAGTCCTTACCGATGTGCTGCTTGACCACCTGCTTGTACGCCGCGATCACGCCCTGGAGGTGCTCCGCGGTCAGTTCGGGGTCGGTCTGCACGCCCGCCTTCTGCTTGGCCGCGCTCAGCTCGTGCTCGAACGCGTCCTTCTCGATCTCCAGCACGACGTTGCCGTACATCTGGATGAAGCGCCGGTACGAGTCGTAGGCGAAGCGCGCGTTGTCGGTCAGCGTCGCCAGCCCCTCGGCCGTCTGGTCGTTCAAGCCCAGGTTGAGGATCGTGTCCATCATCCCCGGCATCGAGAACTTCGCGCCAGAGCGGACCGAGACGAGCAGCGGGTTGGACGGGTCGCCGAACTTCTTGCCGGTGGCCTTCTCGACGCCGGCCAGCGCCGCCAGCGCCTGCTCCCACATCCCCTGCGGGAACTGCCGGTTGTTCCGGTAGTACTCATTGCACGCGTCGGTGGTGATCGTGAAGCCCGGAGGCACCGGCATGCCGGCGTTTGTCATCTCGGCCAGCCCCGCGCCCTTGCCGCCGAGCAGGTCGCGCATAGACGCATTCCCCTCGCGGAAGAGCCACACCCACTTGGTGCTGCCGGTCTTGGAAGCCGTCTTCTCGGGCGCGGCCGTAGCCATTGTCTCTCTTACTCCTTGATTGTGTGGCGCGTTATGTCGCGCCGATTCTACTCGGGTCGCTAGGCCGGTCGCGACCAGGGCTCGCGCAGACGTCGCTGCAGCTCCGGCAGCAGGTCGCTCGACGGGAAGCGCTCCTGCGCCATCGAGTCGCGGTCCCGGATCGTCACCGTGCCGTCCTCCAGCGTCTGTCCATCCACCGTCACGCACCACGGCGTGCCGACCTCGTCCTGCCGCCGGTAGCGCCGCCCAACCGTGCTGGTCTCGTCGTACTGCGCCGTCAACTCGCCCCGCAACCCGTCGAAGATCGCGCGCGCCTGCTTGACCAGCGCCTCATCCTTCCGAACCAGCGGCAGGACCGCCACCTTCACCGGTGCGATCCGCGGGTGGAAGTGGAGCACCGTCCGGATGCCCTCCTTGTCCGGCTGCTCGTCGTACGCTTCGAGCAGCAGCACCAGCATCGTGCGATCGACACCGAGCGAGGGCTCCACGACGTAGGGCGTGACGTGTTCCTTGGTCTCCTCGTCGAAATACTCCAGTTCCTCCCCGGACTCTTTGGAGTGCTGCGTCAGGTCGAAGTCCGTCCGGTTGGCCAGCCCCCACAGCTCGCCCTGCCCAAACGGGAACTTGTACTCAATGTCAACCGTGCGCTTGGAGTAGTGCGAGAGCTTCTCTTTCGGGTGCTCGTACAGCTCCAGCATCTCGCGCCGCACGCCATACGACACGAGCCAGCTCAGGTCGCGCTCCAGCCACTCCTCGAACGCCCGCTCGTCGTCCCCTGGCCGGACGAAGTACTCCAACTCCATCTGCTCCAGCTCGCGCAGACGGAAGATGAAGTTGCCCGTCGTGATCTCGTTTCGGAATGCCTTGCCGATCTGGGCAATCCCGAAGGGAAGCTTCTTGCGAGTCGCGCCCTGCACCAGCTTGAAGTTCGTGAAGATCGCCTGGCACGTCTCGGGACGCAGATACGCCACGGACGCGTCGTCCTCTACCGGACCGACGAACGTCTTGAACATCGTGTTGAACATGCGGACGTCGGACCAGTCTTTCTTGCCGCACGTCGGGCAGTTCTTGTTCAGGTCGATGTGGTCGGCGCGGAAGCGCCCCTTGCAGTTCTTGCACTCGACCATCGGGTCGGTGAAGTTCTTCAGATGGCCGGACGCCTCCCAGACGCGTGGGCTGGCCAGAATCCCCGAGTCGAGACCCACCACGTCGTCGCGTTTGTGGACGAAGTCCCGCCACCAGGCGGCCTTGATGTTGTTGCGCAGCTCGACCCCCAGCGGACCGTAATCCCACACCCCGTTGAAGCCGCCGTAGATCTCGCTGCTCGGGAACACAAAGCCGCGCCGCTTGCACAGCGACACCAGCTTTTCCATCGAGACGGCGGTGGGTGGCATGACCTGTCAAGGGTATCATCGTCCTCCTGGTGCACACCTGGTGAAACCCCTCAAAATCGCCGTCGCCGGCGTCGGCTCATTCACGCAGCGCGTGCTGATTCCCGGTCTCGTCACGTGCCCGGACGCCGACGTGGTCGCCGTGTTCGGCCCCACCGCAGACAAGACCGCCAAGATCGCCGCCGACCAGGGTATCGACGCCTCGTACTCTGATTACGAGCGCATGCTCGACGAGGCGAACCCCGAAGCTGTCGTCGTCGCCACGCCGAACGACGTACACGCCCCCATGGCGCTCGCCGCGCTGCGCCGCGGGATGCACGTCTTCTGCGAGAAGCCGCTCGGCCTGACCGTCGCCGAGGCTGAGGAGATGACCCGTGCTGCACGGGACGCCGGCGTGCGCACCGCGGTCAACTTCACGTACCGCTCAACCAACCCCATGCGCCATGTCAAGCGTCTGATCGAGCAGGGGCGCCTCGGCACGCCCTACCACTTCGTCATCAGCTTCTGGCAGAGCATCCGCGCCGATCCCGGCGTGCCGCTTGCCTACCGCATGCTCAGGGAGCGCGGCGGCGGCGCGCTGATGGACGTTGGCGTGCATATGTTTGACCTGCTGCGGTGGTACTTCGGCGACCTCGAGGCCGTTACCGGCGCCACCCACATCGCCATCGCCGAGCGTCCCATACCGGAGGGCGGGCGCGGCGCCGTCACCGCCGACGACACCGCCACGTTTGTCGTCCGCCTCGCCGGCGGCGCGCTCGGCTCGGTCCAGGTCAGCCAGGTCTCCAGCGGACGACAGAACTATCGACGCATCGAGCTGTTCGGCAGCAACGGCGCCATCCTGATGGAGGAGGATCGCGCCTTCGGTCCGGAGGTCCGCACCGCGGAGCTGGCCAAGCCCGGCCTCACGCTGGAGCCGTTGCCCGACGACCTGAATGTCGCGTTCGACGATTTCCCGCGCTTTCACATGTCGCGGGTCGTCGCGGCGCTGCGTGGCGAGAACGACGAGTGGCCCGACTTCGAGGATGGGCTCGCCGCGCAGCGCGCCGTCGAGGCGGTTGGCGATTCGCAGCGCACCGGCCGCTGGATCCCACTCACTGCCTAGAACGGCTTCAAGAACGTCAGCTCGCTGACGGCATCGTGCAGCGCGCCTAACATCGGGCCGGGCACCACGGCCCATAGGGCCGTGCATGTCGCTGCCCCCAGGAGATAGACCTCCACTGACGTCGGCCGGCGCCACGGCGCGGGGTACGTGCGCCGCAGCCTGCCTAACGCCGTCAGCGCTGCCAACAGCGCGACGGCCGACGTTGTCATCAGACCCGCCGCAAGACGCCAATCCACCAGCGACGCCGCCTGGAGCACCGCCCAGCGCGAGCCAAAACCGGCGAGGGGCGGCACGCCAGTCATCGCAAGCACCGCCAGAAGCAGCGCCAGCCACAAGTAGGGTGTGGGCGGCTGCTCCTCCAAGCCGCGATTCTCTTGCTCCAGCTCATGCGCCGCCGCCGCCAGCACGAAGGCCGTGAGCGCGCGGTGCGCCATGTGCAGCGCGGCGCCGGCCACGCCGATGCGCGTGTAGGTCGCCATCCCGACCAGCAC
>DASTZM010000219.1:0-3646 GCA_035764305.1 Chloroflexota bacterium
CCGCGCCCTCCCCGACCACGCCGAGCGCCCCGAGCAGTCCTGCGCCTACCGCCTCGACTTCGCCGCCCGCGGCGAGCGCGTCGTCGTCAAGCAATACACCAGCGGCACGCTCTTCCTCCAGGCAGCCGGCAAGCCCGGCCCCCTCTTCCAGCGCCTCGTCGACACCGTCGCCGCCTCCGGCGCCACCGCCGCCGCCCTCGGAAAGCCCCCCGGCCCCTCACGCGCCCCCAGGGGCAGCTCGGTCGGCGTCGACGTCGAGCGCCCCTTCGATCCCCCCTGGATCGGCTCCGACGAGTCCGGCAAGGGCGACTACTTCGGCCCCCTCGTCGCCTGCGCCGTCTGGGTCGACGACCGCACCCTCGCGCTCCTCGACACGCTCGGCGTCCGCGACAGCAAGGCGCTCTCCGACGCCCAGAACCGGCGTTTGGCGCAGGAGGTGCGCCTCGTCTGCCGCGAAGGCGAGACCGACCGCTTCGCCGAGCTGCTGATTCCCCCCGAGCGCTACAACGCCCTCTACGACCAGTTCCGGCGTGAAGGCAAGAACCTCAACGCCCTCCTCGCGTGGGGTCACGCCCGCGCCATCGAGACCGTCCTCGAGCGCGCGCCGGCGCCCCACGCCATCGTCGACCAGTTCGCCGACGCGCGCTACATCCGCGACCGCCTCGCGGCGCGCGAGGCGACCAAAGCCCTTCAGGTTGTCCAGCTCCCGCGCGCCGAAGCCAACCTCGCCGTCGCCGCCGCGTCGGTCCTGGCGCGCGACCGCTTCCTGGGGTGGCTGGAGCGCGCCGCGCGTGAGCACGGCCTGCGCCTTCCCAAGGGCGCCTCAGACGAGGTCGAAGCCGCCGCGCGTCAGCTCGTGCAGCGCCACGGCTCGGAGACGCTGGGGAAAGTCGCCAAGCTGCACTTCAAGACGACGCAGCGCGTGTTGGTGGGCCACCAGCCGCGTCTAGCAGCCGCTGCAGAGTGAGCCCCAACACCAGCTCCATCTCGTCCGTCTTCATGAAGTCCAGGTGGCGGCGCACCGCCTCCAGCGACTGTCGGTACGTCATCGCCGACCGCACCACCGGATAGTCCGACCCCCACACCAGCCGGTGCGCGCCGTAGCTGTCATACAGGCCCCGCGCCAGCTCTCTGCAGTGCGGATACGGGTACTCGAACCGGTCCTCCGGCCCCGACGCATGGTGGAACCCACTCAGCTTGACGTGAATATTGGGTAGCGCCGCACTCGCTAGCACCTCGTGAAACAGCGCCTTCGGCGGCGCCTCCGCCGCCTTCAGTCCGCCCATGTGATGCACCAGGAACACCACGCCCGGCGCGCGCTCCGCCACCTGGCGCAGTACCGGCTGCAGCCGCGCCGGCCACGACACGCTGGCGATCAGCCCCAGTTCCTGCGCCGTGTCGAAGAAGTGCCTGCCCTCCTCAGACAGGTACCACGACCCATCGTCGTCCCCCCGGACGTAGTGCGTGAACGCCTTCAGCCCATACCGCTCCGCCGCCCGCCGCAGCCGGTCCCCCGCCCCCGGCGTCTGGTACTCCGGCGACCACGAGCAATCCACGTCCGCCACCTGATACAGCCGCCCCGGATACCGCCGCACGCACTCCGCCACGTAGTCGTTGTTATCTGGGTTGTGCTCGATCCGCGCACACACAATCGCCGCCCGCTCCACCCCACACTGCTCCATCTCGAACAACAGCTGCTCCACCACCGCCCGCGACTCCGGATCCGGCACCAGCGGCCGGTACGGCCAATACCGCCAAGCATGACAGTGCGCGTCGATGATCACGACGGGGGTCCGGGGGAGCGCAGCGTCCCCCGGCCGACCGCGGGCGTAAAGCACCCCACTAAGGAGGAAACCCTTCCAACCCACGCCGCGCCCATCCCTTCACCTCCGGCCCCAAATGCGGCACCGTCGGATGCCCAAACAACACCGTCGGCATCCGAATCGCCGGCACATCCCCAATCACATGGATCCGGTGCAAATACCCCAGCGGCGCGCACACAAAGTCGTCCTTCTTCACCTGGTACGCCCCTATCCCATCGAACACCCACTCCAGCTCCCCCTCCCGGATCATCCACCACTCGTCGCAGTCCGAGTGCCAGTGCCCCGCCGGCAGGTCGTGCGGCTTCGCGTAGATGAAGTTCGTCATGTAGCTCGGGTTCGCGATCACCTGGTGGGACCACGGCGCCGCTCCAAACTGCTCCTTCAGCTGCGCCATGGTGACGAACGGCTGGTTCGGCGGCAGCCCCTTCCCACCGCCGCCCCGCCCCTCGCGCGGCGTCGGTGTCGGCATCACGCTGTGCGCGCTTCGACGCTCCGCCGGCGCGCGCGAGTCCGCCGTCAGCGCCTGCGCGTCCGGCTTGCGCACGCTCACCCGCACCCCCGCCTCGTCCCCCTGCACCGTGAAGCGCGCCGCGTGCCCCATCGGGATGCAGATGTAAGAGTCCGGCTCCGCCACCCACGACCCCAGCTCCTCGATCTCCACCTCGTAGCGCCCCGCGATCACCGTCACGAACTCGTCCGCGTTCGGTCGCCACAGCGACGGCGGCGTGCGCCGGCTGCCCGCCGGCTCGTGGATCACGTCCGCGATGTCCTGCGCATTCTCGATCACGCGGTGCAGCCAGTAGCCGTCGCCGTGCGCGTCGCGGATCGTGGAGAGGCTCACCGCCGGGCGGTTGGGCTGTGGAATCGGTGTCGTAGCCATCGTCGTGCGGCGCGTAGTGTACGCTGCCCGCCACGCTCCTTCCTATGCCCCTCCGCTCCATGCTCTTCACCCCCGGCGACCAGCCGCGCAAGGTGGAGAAGGCCCTCGCCGACCTGCCCGCCGACGCCGTCATCCTCGACCTCGAGGACGCCGTCGCCATCGACCGCAAGCCCCAGACGCGCGCCCCCGTGGCCTACGCCGTCACCCAACCCCGCGCGCGCCCGGATGCGCCGCGCGTCTTCGTCCGCGCCAACGCGCTCACCACCCCCTGGTTCTTCGGCGACCTAAACGCCATCGTCGCCGCCGGCCTCGACGGCGTCATTCTCCCCAAGACTGCCGGTCCCGAGGAAGTCTTCGCCGCCGACGCGTACCTCACCCACCTCGAGCGCGAGCGCGGCCTGCCCGAGAAGTCCGTCGAGCTCCTCCCCCTGATCGAGAGCGCCAGCGGCGCCGCGTCGCTCCGCCGCCTCTGCCGCGTCGCCCAGCGCACCGCCCGCGTCCGCCGCCTCGGCTTCGGCGCCACCGACTTCACCAACGATATCGGCGCCACCTGGACCGACGACGAATCCCAGCTCCTCCTCGTCTGCTCGCAGCTCGTCCTCTACTCCCGCGAAGCCGGCCTCGACCCGCCCATCGACACCGTCTACCCGCACTTCCGCGACAGGGACGGCTACGAAGCCCGCTGCCGCCGTTCGCGCGCCCTCGGCTTCGGCGGCCGCATGTGCATCCACCCCGATCAGATCGAGCCCACCAATCGCCTCTACGCCCCCACCGAGGAAGAGGTCGAGTGGGCTACAGAGGTCATCGCCGCTTTCGAGGAGGCCGAGAAAGAAGGCACCGCCGCCCTCACCGTCCGCGGCCAGCTCGTCGACTACGCCTTCGTCGTCCGCGCCCGCAACATCCTCGAACAAGCTGGGGGTGCGGGGGCCGAGCGAGCGCAGCG
>DASTZM010000220.1:0-3860 GCA_035764305.1 Chloroflexota bacterium
CGTCCGGGTGGGCGTGGGAGGGGGTTTCAACTTCTCGTCCTGCTCGCTCAAGATCTTCACTTCGGTCGGCGCCGTCGCCCCCCGTCCCACCTGCCGCACGATGATCCCACCGCTCGACGTCACACCCCCCACCCGCCGGTAGTAGAACAGCCACCGCTGCTTGAACTCGGCATCGTCATCCCCCTCCAGATCGCTTCCCTCCACCTGATAGCCCGTCCGCCTCAGCTGATCCCGCAGCCAGATCGTCACGTCCGGCACCGCCGCGTTCACCGAGTAGCTCACACCGCCCTGTGACGGCTGCGCCATCCGCCGCGCGCCCGGGTGCACCGGAAAGTCGCGCGGCAGGTGCGCCCGCTCGAGCAGCCGCGCCTGCTCCCCCGCGCCCAGCGGGACTCCGCTTCGCCAGAACAGCGCCCACATCACCGCGCCGCCCACCAGCGCCGCCAGCAGCGCGCACGTCACGCCAATCCAGAAGAGGCGTCGCGCCTCCACGGGCGACCCCCCTTCTCTGGCCGGCCTAGCTTTGGCCGGCCAGGATCACCATGCCCTCGGTCACCCCCGAGACGATCTCCACGTCCGAATCGGTCTGTATCCCCGTCTCGACGTTGCGCGAGCGCTTGATGTCGCCGTCCATGTACTCGACGAACTTCCGCTTCCCCACCACGCGCACCGCGCCGTTCGGCACCATCAGCACGTCCGGCTTGATCTGCAGCGTGATCTGCACGCGCGCCAGCATGCCCATCTCCGCCCCCGGTCCCGGCCACTGCACCCCCACCCGCGTCGAGCGGTCCGGCGCCTGCCCCTGTGACCCCACCACCTGCTCCGGCAGCGCCTCGATCGTCCCCACCAGCGTCTGATTCGGGTACGCGTCCATCGTCAGGTCGGCCTTCATCCCCGGCGTGATGCGCGCCAGGTCCGAATCGGGGATGTCCGCCTTGACCACCAGCCCTTCCAGGCTCGAGACGTTGAACAGCGGCATGAACGCGTTGACCGTGTCACCCGGCCGCGCCGCCACGCGCGTGATCCGCCCCGCGAACGGCGCCACGATCTTCACGTCGCCCGTCTGCGACTCGTAATTCGCCACGTCCAGCCGCACCTGCTCCAGCCCGCGCCGCAGCTGCTCCAGGTCGAACGTCGCCGTCGCCCGCTGCTGCGCCATCGTCTCGCGCTTGACCGACAGTCGCGCCCGCGCGGTCTGCACGCCCGACACCGCCAGCGCCACCCGGTTCTGCGCGTCGCGGATGTCGAACTCCAGCGGACCCCGCGTCAGCACGTTCAGCTTCGCCCGCGCGGCCGCGAGGTTGCTCTCCGCCACCCCCACCCCTCCCTTGGATGTCTCCAGCGACAGCTCCAGCGCCTGCACCTGCGTCCGGAGCGCCGCCAGTTCGTTCTCTTGCGGGCTCTTCTCCACCTGCTCCAGCCGCACCTGCGCCGCCGCCAGCGTCCCCTGCGCCGCCTCGATGTCGCTCGCCTGCACGCCGCGCGTCTTCTGGAGCGACAGCTCTGCCAGGCGCACCGCCTGCTCCTGCGCCTGGATCTCTTCCGGCGCCGGCGCCGCCGACCTCAGCTTGTTCAGCGTGTTCTGCGTCCGCTCCAGCTCGGTCTGCGCCGCGCGCACCGCGATGTCACGGCTCTGCTCTCCCTTGATGCTGCCCGCGTCGATGTCCGCCAGCACCTTCGTCAGCGCCACCTGCGCCTTCTGGACCTCGATCTGCGCGTTCGCCAGCTCGTCGGGACGCACCTTCGGCTGCTCGCGCACCTTCGCCAGCTTCGTCCGCTCCTGGTCCAGCGCTATCTCGGCGGCCCGCACGTCCTCCGCGCGCGGTCCGCTGCGCAGCTGCTCCAGCCGGATCCGCGCCGTCTCCACGCCCGCGCGCGCCGTCGCCAGGTCGAGAGCGTCCGGACCAAGCTGCTTCGCCGCCAGCTCCGATCGCTTCGCGGCAAGCGACGCCTCTTTGTCACGCACCTCGAAGCGCGCCCGGTCCAGCTCCGCCTGGCGCCCCGCCAGGTCCGCCTCCGCCTTCTTCACGTCCGCGTCGACCGCCCCCGTCCGGGCCTTCTCCAGGCCTAGCTCCGCCTGCTTGAGTGCGATCTCCGACGCCTGGATGTTCAGCTCGTCCAGGCGCGTATCGTCCACCACCGACTTCGCCTGCGCCGCCGCCAGGCGCACCTGCTGGCGCTCCACGTCCAGCTTCGCCTTCGCCAGCGACCACGGCAGGTCGCGCTGGTCCAGCTCCGCCAGCACCTGACCCGCCTGCACCAGGTCACCCGGCTGGACGTACACCTCGCGGATCCGCCCGCTGTTGCGGAAGGACAGATCGGCTTCCTGGGACGACACTACGCGCCCCAGCACCTTCACCGCGTCCACGATCGTGCCCCGCTTCACCTGGACCGTCGGCAGCTGCGGCACCGGCGTCGCCTTTGCCGGCGGGACGCTCGCCGGCGCCTCGGGCGCCTGGTTGGTGAACACGTTGCATCCCGAGAGCACAAACGCCCCCGCTACCAGGAGTGAAGTGACCCGGTTGAGCATGCTTTGGCAACTATACTCGGGCCATGGCCAAGCAGTACGAGAAGGCGCCCTCTCTGGACATCGACCTCAAGAAGAAGTACACGGCTACGTTTACCACCGCCCACGGCGACATGAAGGTCGAGCTGTTCGCCAAGCAGGCGCCCATGACCGTCAACAACTTCGTCTTCCTCGCGCGCGACGGCTTCTACGACGGCACCACCTTCCACCGCGTCATCAAGGGCTTCATGGTCCAGGGGGGCGACCCCACCGGCTCCGGTCGGGGCGGGCCGGGCTACCAGTTCCGCGACGAGCCCGACGCTCTCGCCCTCAAGCACGACCGTGAGGGCATCCTGTCGATGGCCAACGCCGGCCCCAATACGAATGGAAGCCAGTTCTTCATCACCTACCGCCCCACCCCCCATCTCGACGGCAAGCACGCCGTCTTCGGCCGCATCGTGGAGGGGATGGACGTCCTCAACAAGATCCGCGAGCGCGATCCGCAGACCGACCGCCAGCCCGGCGACGAGCTGCAGAAAGTCACCATCGCCGAAGAGTGAGCAGCCGCCGCGTACCGCAGGTGGACGGCGCCTTCCGTCAGCGCGTCTACGAGATCGTCAGCCTCATCCCCCACGGCAAAGTCGCCACCTACGGCTTCGTCTCCACCCTCGCCGGAGCCCCCCGGCAGGCGCGCCAGGTCGGGTGGGCCCTCCACACCCTCCCCCGCGAGCTCGCCGAGGACGGAAAGGTTCCCTGGCAGCGCGTCATCAATGCCAAAGGGCAGGTCTCCACGCATCCTGACGAAGCCGGCACCTACCGCCAGATCGCGCTCCTGCGCGAGGAGGGCATCCCGGTAACCGACGACGGCGTGCTCGTGAACGGCCTCGCCGCGCACCAGTGGGAGCCCGATCCCAAGGTCGTCGAGCGCCTCGAGCTGCCCGCCGAGGTCCTCTTCCACCTCGACCGCCAGCTGGAGTCGAAGCTCGGCTAGTCGTCCAGCGCCGTCCAGCGCTGCATCTTCGGCGCCTGCACCGAGGTGCGCCGCGCGCCGCGCCGGTTCTCCTCAGACGTCACGCGTCCCGCCATCGACGTGCGCCGCGGGTGCGGTGGGTCCGGCATCTGCGCCTTGGAAACGGCCCGCGCCGCCGCGATCTCCTCCTCCAGCGCCTTGAGCTTCTCGTACTGCCGCGTCCGCACGTAGAACGCATACCGCCGGTTGCGCGCGATCTCCGCCGCGAAGCGTGTCCAGTCCCGGAAGAACGTCTCCGGCGGCGCCCCCTCGTACGCCCGCGCGTCGAACGGCCCCGAGTACGGCTCGACCAGCTTGTCCGCCAGCCGCATCATCGCCCGCGCC
>DASTZM010000221.1:0-5683 GCA_035764305.1 Chloroflexota bacterium
ACACCTGCGTCGACCCACTCTTCGGCACGCTGCCTGAGTTCGACCAGCTGCTCGCCGCCGCCCACCGTCGCGGCCTGCGGGTGCTCCTCGACCTCGTGCCCAACCACACCTCCGACGAGCACCCCTGGTTCGTCGAATCGCGCCGCGGCCGTTCCGACCCGAAGCGCGACTGGTACATCTGGCGGGACCCGAAGCCCGGCGGCGGCCCGCCCAACAACTGGCTGAGCCACTTCGGCGGCAGCGCCTGGACCTACGACCGCGCCACGCGCCAGTACTACCTCCATCTCTTCGACCCGAAGCAGCCCGACCTCAACTGGGCCAACCGCGCCGTCCGCAACGCCGTCTACGACGCCATGCGCTTCTGGCTCGACCGCGGCGTCGACGGCTTCCGCGTCGACGTCGTCGGCGGCATGGTGAAGGATCCCCAGTTCCGGGACGACCCACCCAATCCGGACTGGAAACGCGGCGATCCCGCGCCGCACAAGCTCCTGCGCGTGCACTCGATGAACCGCCCCGGCGTGCACGCCGTCGTGCGCGAGATGCGCCGCGTGACCGACGCCTACCAGGACCGCGTCCTCATCGGCGAGTACTACGGCCCCTTCGAGCGGCTCGTGCGGTTCTACGGCCGCCACCACGGCGGCCGCCTGGACGGCTGCCACCTCCCCTTCAACTTCGCCCTGATCGCCCTGCCGTGGGACGCCGCCGCCGTCCGCGCCGCCGTCGACCGCTACGAGGCGTCGCTGCCTGAGGGCGCGTGGCCAAGCTGGGTGCTCGGCAACCACGACCGGCCGCGCGTCGCCAGCCGCGTCGGGGCAGACCAGGCGCGCGTCGCGCAGATGCTCCTCCTCACCCTCCGCGGCACCCCTACCATGTACTACGGCGACGAGATCGGCATGGCCGACGTCCCCGTCCCCCACCAGCGGGCCCTCGACCCGGTGGAGAAGCGCGTGCCCGGCCACGGGCGCGACCCCGCCCGCACGCCCATGCAGTGGAGCGCCGACCGGTACGCCGGCTTCTCAGCCCACAGACCCTGGCTCCCGCTCGCGCGAGACTACGCCGCGGTCAACGTCGCGGCGCAGCGCCGCGACCCGCGCTCGCTGCTCTCGCTCGTGCGCCGGCTGCTCCAGCTGCGCCGCGCCACCCCCGCCCTCGCGCTTGGCGACATCGCCACCCTCGAGTCGGGCCACGACGACGTCCTGGCCTACGCGCGGACGTGCGGCGGACAGCGCGTCCTCGTGGCGCTGAACTTCGGCCCGCACAAGCGCTGCGTCGATTTCCTCGCCGCCGGCGGGCGCCACCGCGTCGGGACCATCCTCTGCTCGACCAGTATGGGCCGCACCGGCGCAGCCGACCTCGCCTCGCTGCAGCTGCGCCCCAACGAGGGTGTGGTGCTCGGCGCGTAGCGGAGAATCAGGCCGCCGCGCGCGGCTCCACGGATGTGAGCCGCGTGACCAGTGCGGCCACGCCGCGCACGTGCCGCGCACGCTCCGCCACGCGCGGCACGTCCTCTTCCGGCGCCGTGCCGCGCAGCGTCACCACGCCGTCGTTCGCCGCCACCTCAACCCTGCGGAGGTGATGCGCGACGTGGCCGATCTCGGCGCGGACTCGCGCCTCAAGCACGTCGTCGGGCACGTCCTCCGGCCGGCCGATGGTGCGCGCCTCGTGCACGACCCCCATAATGTGGTTGCGCGCGTCCGCGTAGCGCCGCCGTCCTCTGGACAGCGCGACTCGCCCCGCGTGCGCCACACGGTCACGCAGCACGTGCCGGCGCCGCCTTCCCCGCGCCGGATCCAGGAAGTACATCGCCGCGGCGCCGCACACCGCCCCCACCCAGAAGACGAACGGACCGGCGCTGCCTGGCCCCAGGCAGGCGCCGCCTGGCGCCCCCGCGTCTATCCCCGCGTCCAGGCGTTTTGCATTCGTCCTCGGCATCGTGTCACTCCTCTAGCGCAGCAGCTCGGTATCGTCTTCGCGCTGGCCGTCACGCCCGCCCCCGTCGGTGGTCGCCGCGCCGCTGCGCCGGGTGGCGGTCCACAGGGCGCCCGCCGACAGCGCCACTTCCCACACCAGCGCGGCCCGCACCAGCCACCAGGCGATCCTCAGCCCCATCGCGCCCTCGATGGGTGGCCACTCGCCGCCGGCGGGTCCGCCACCACCCTAGGCGGCCGCCGGTGCGGTCTGCGGCGTGGGCAGCTCACCCCCGGCGAGGCGGCGCAGCCGTGCCACCGCCTCGTGCAGGTTGAGCGTCCAGCCCACGCCGAACGCGTGCGGGACTAGCAGGTGATCCGACTCCCGGTCCCAGATCCGCGCCCGGAAGCGAGCCAGCGTCGGCCGCCGCAGGTCGTACGGCACATGGCCCCACAGCGCTCCGTTCCACGTGCGCTCCGCGGCCGGCCTGCGCAGCTCGCGCCACACCGCCGCCACCGCCAGCGCCACACCAACCATTCGCACGGCACGCAGCACCGACCGCGTCCAACGCGCCGGTCCGCGGACCCGCCGTCTCTTCGTCATGCGCGACTCCTCTGCCGCAGCCTCCCGCGCCAGCGTTGGCATCCAGGTTGCCGCGCGTAAACGCCCCGTTCACCTTCAGTCACCCCCGCGGTGACCTTCCTCCTCTACTGTCGCTCCGCGGGCGCGACCACGCACGTCGTTCGATCAGCATGTCTCGGACCCTCCGCCACAGGTTCACCCTCCTCGCGCTGCTCGTGGGCGCCTTCCTGCTCGCCATCCAGCTGGTGCCCTATGGCCGCGCCCACGCCAGCCCCCCCGTGCGCGCCGAGCCGCCCTGGCCCGGCCAGACCCGTGACCTGGCCGCCCGCGCGTGTTTCGACTGCCACAGCAACCAGACCCAGTGGCCGTGGTACGCCAGCGTCGCCCCCGTCTCCTGGCTTGTCCAGCGCGATGTCGACGAAGGCCGGGGCAAGCTCAACTTCTCCGAATGGGACCGCCAGCAGGAGGTGGAAGAGGCCGCCGAGCAGATCCAGGAGGGCGAGATGCCTCCCTGGTACTACGTCGTCCTGCACCCCGAGGCCCGCCTCAGCCGTGCCGAGCAGTCAACGCTCATCGCCGGTCTGACACAGCTTGGCGGCGGGCGAGACCGCGGCGACCGGCGTCGCTGACCCGCTGAGCCTCGCTCACTGCGCGGCTACCGCCGCCTGCCTTCACCCCAACGGCGCACCACCAACCCTCGCGCGTACCGCTCCGGCCGGGCCGGTGGCGCCACTACGAGCGCCCCGCCCCGCCGGGCGCCACCGCGACGCGAACGTCGTCCCACTCGTAGTCGATCGGCGGCGCCCAGTCGCTCGGCGGATGCGCAAACGCGTTCTCGTCGAACACCGGCAGTTCGCCCAGGCCGGACGCGCCCAGGTGCAGCCGCACAAGATCGTGTGTCACCAGACTCACCGCCTCGACCGGAACGAGCACCAGCCGCTCCACTTGCGGCTGCCCGGGCCAGAGTGCTGACTCCGTCGGAAATCGTGCCGCGACCACCAGGTGGGTGACCCGACGCGTCCGCAGAGCGACCACGACGTAGCGCAGCCACCCGATCGGCTCGACTGCACCGGTGACGCGCGATCCGATACGCGGCAGCACGACCACTTGGGAGTGGGGCACGCCGATCTCCCCCGGCAGACCCAGATGGGGAGCCACGACTCGCACGCCGTCGGCCGCCGCCGCCACCTCGACCGCGGCGCGTGCCACCTCCGGTGATCGGACCGTGCCCGAGAGCAGAACCACACCCTCGCGCACGGTCACGTCGATCTCGTCGGCTCTCAGACGCCGCTCCGCCGCCAAAGCCCGCGTGATCGCGGCGTCCAGCTCCTCGTCGGCGAACAGCTCGTCCCGCACCGTCTGCACTCCCGCGACGGACTGTGCGGCGTGCACCATGCGCCCGGCCCTCTCGCGGCTGGAGACGTTCCCCTGTAGTGTGACCGTGCCGTCGTGTGCGTCGATCCGCACCGGCGGCGGCAGAAGGTCGTCCACCGGATGCAGCAGCCGTTTGGCGACGAGCGCTCGAATGACGTCGAGCGCCAGCTCGCGGTCCGCAGCCGTTGCCCTCGCGCGCGCAGGCTCATCGTGCGCCGCCGCTATCCGTGGCGAGATCGTCGGACGGAGCGTGGTGTGCATCTCGGGGTACCTCCGGTCGATCGTCGCTCGGCCGGGTTGCCGGTTGGGTTGCGGATCGTCAACCCACGCGTGCGGATCGGGAGGCGCAGGCTGCAGCCAGGTCGTCCCTCAGCCGGCTGCGCCGCCCCTCCCGTTTCCCGACGCCGTGCCGGCCACTAGCGTCCCCAGCCCCACGTGTCGCCGGTCCCCAAGCTCTGCGAGACGCGTCAGCATCGCCCCCAACCGCGCTTGCACCCGCCCGTGCACGCTGCCGTCCGGATACGTCCCGTCCGGCTGGCGCTCTCCCGCCGGCACCCCCGTCAGCAGGGCTATCCCCTCATCCACCGTGCGCGCCGTCCATACGTGGAACTCGCCCTTTGCCACCGCGTCCACTACCTCCCGCTTGAGCATCAAATGGAGCGCGTTCGCCGCCGGGATGATCACCCCCTGCTCTCCCGTCAGGCCGTCCTGCGCGCACGCCGCGAAGAACCCCTCTACCTTCTCGTTCACGCCACCGATCGCCTGCACCTCGCCGCGCTGGTTGATCGATCCCGTCACCGCCATCGACTGCTTGATCGGCAGGTCCGCCAGGCTCGACAGCAAGGCATAGAGCTCCGCGCTCGACGCGCTGTCGCCGTCCACCTCGCTGTACAGCTGCTCGAACGCGAGGCGTGCCGAAAGCGCCAGTGGGTGCTGCTGGGCGTAGGCTCCCAGGAGGAATCCCGTCAACGTCATCACCCCCTTGCTGTGCGTCGGGCCGGAGAGCTTCACCTCGCGCTCGATATTCACGACGCCGTCGCCGCCCACACCCGTGCGCGCCGTGATCCGTGACGGGTGCGCGAAGCTGTAGTCGCCCAGGCTGATGATCGAGAGCCCATTCACTTGACCCACCGCCGCTCCCCGCGTGTCCACGCAGATCGTGCGTTCGCGCAGCAGACGCCGCATCTCCTCCTCCACCAGATTGAGCCGCCGCTCACGCTCCGCCAGCGCGCGTTCCACGTGCGCCGCGCCCACCTGAGACTCGCCCGTTTCCCCCGCCCAGTGCGCCGCCTCCACCACCAGCTCCGCCAGGTCGGTGAAGCGCGTCGCCAGCCGTTTCTGGTGCTCCGCCAGCCGCGCGGCGTGCTCCAGGACCGCCGCCACCGCGTCGCTTCCGAACCGCGGCAGCCCGTGGGCCCTCACCTGGCCGCTGACGAAGCCCGCAAACGCTTGGAGCGCCGCCGGCGTCCGCTCCATCTCAGGACCGAAGTGGGCCTTGATCTTGAACAGCTTCCGGAAATCCTCGTCCAGGTGGTACAGCAGCATGTACGTGACCGGGTCGCCGATCAGCAGGACCTTGACGCGCAGCCGCACCGGCTCCGGCCTCAAGGTCGCCGTCGGGAAGGCGCTGTACTGCTCCCCCAGGTTCTCGATCCGCACCTCGTCGTCGCGCAGCGCGCGCTTGAGCGCCTCCCACGCGAACGGGTTGAGCAGCACGTCCCGCGCCTCCAGCACCAGGTACCCGCCGTTCGCCCGGTGCAGCGCCCCTGCCTTCACCAGCGAGTGGTCGGTGTGCATCGCCCCGATACTCGCGCGATAG
>DASTZM010000222.1:0-3825 GCA_035764305.1 Chloroflexota bacterium
CGTCTACCACCAGGACTCGCAAAACGTCATCTCGCTGGCCAACAAGGGGATCGCCGCCGACGTGGCGCCGCTGCTGGCGAAGGACGGCAAGGTAAAGAAGGGCGACTTCTTCCCGTGGGCGTTCCTGCGCGCCGAGAAGGACGGGAAGACGTACGCGATGCCGTTCAAGGGGACGTGCAACGTGATGTACGTCAACCAGACGTTGTGCGAGCGCTTCGGTGTGGCGCAGCCCAAGACCAACTGGACGTGGGCGGACTACGTGCAGGCGGCGCGCCAGCTGACCAAGGACCCCACCAGCAGCGCCGGAACGTGGGGCGGGTGGTCGTACGACTGGCGCGCCGCGGTCTGGCAGAACGGCGGCGACATTGTGGACAAGACGGGCAAGAAGGCGCTCATCGCCGATCCGCCGGCGGCCGAGGCGATTCAGTGGATGGCCGATCTGGCGCTCAAGGAGCACGTGCACCCCACGCCCTCCGAGGCCGCCGACATCCGCACGCTCGCCACCGCGTTCACCTCCGGCCGGCTGGGCATGTTCGCCGGCGGCGAGCCCGACTTTGGCGCGATCGTGAAGGTGGACTTCAAGTGGAACGCGGTGCCGCTGCCGCTCGCCGCGGCCGGGAAGCCGCAGGCCAGCTTCGGCGCGAGCACGCTCTACAGCCTGTCGCCCAAGACCAAGGTCCAGGGCCCCGCGTGGGCCTTTCTCGCCTGGATTGCCACCCAGCAGACGCCGCAGTCGATTCTCAACCAGGCCGCCAAGATGGGAGTGCCGCCCTACAAGCCCATCTACGACAGCCTGTTCCTCAAGGAGCCGCGCACCGATGTGAAGAAGGTGCTCGGCGAGATGGCCAACGCCAACCATCCGTATCTCGAGGGTCTCACCGTCGTCCCGCAGGTGGAGAAGATCTTTGGCGACGAGCTGAAGGGCGTGTGGGCCGGCACTGTCACGGCGCGCGAGGCGACGAAGAAGATCGCCGATCTGATCACCCCGCTGCTCAGCCAGTAGGAAGATGAAGCACCCTTCTTACGATCCGAGCTGCGGAGTGTGCAAGCTGGGGGCGGGCGAGCAGCCCATCCCCGGTGGCGTGGTCTACGAGGACGACCTCTGGCTGATCCGCCACGCCCCACCACCGTACGGCGTCGCCGGCTGGATGACGCTCCAGTCGCAGCGCCATACACCGGGCATCGCTCACTTCGACGAGACTGAGGCGCGGCGCTTCGGCCCCGCGCTGCGCCACTTCGAGAAGGTGCTGGAGGAGGTGACCGGCGCGCTCCGCATCTACACCGTCTCCATGAACGAGTCCTTCCCCCACTTCCACGCGCACCTGGTGCCGCGCTACGCGCAGATGCCCAGAGACGCGCGCGGCTACGCCGTCTACGCACTGCAGCAGGCCGCCGGCAAGGGCGAGATCCACGTGGACGAAGCCGAGGTCTCCCGCCTCACCGCCGCCTACCGGGACACACTCTCACAGAATCCACCTCCCCGCTAGGAGAGCTTTCACCATGGCCACCGCCGCGCCACAAGCCCCGACCACTCCCTCAGCCACCGACCGCATCAGGGTGCTCATCACCGGCAGCGACATCGGCCCCGAGAAGTTGGCCGAGGAAGCGCGCGCCATCTCGCCCCGCCTCGACGTGACGGTGCTCCCGAACAAGGATGCGCTGGCAGAGCTGGCGGCGCAGACCGAAATCATCGCTGGCTCGCTGCCTTCTTCACTGCTGCCCGGGGCACCGCGCCTCAAGTGGCTCCACTCGTGGGCCGCCGGCGTCGACGTCACCCCGGAGATCAGGGCCAGCGCCGTCACCTTCACCAGCAGCAAGGGCAACGGCGCCATCCCGCTGGCGGAGCACGTGATGCTGCTGATGCTGATGCTGGCGCGCAAGTCGGCTGAGATCATGCAGGCGCAGAAGGAGCACCGCTGGGCCAAGACGGTGCACGGCGAGCTGACCGGACAGACGCTGGGCATCATCGGGCTGGGCAACAGCGGCAGCGACCTGGCGAAGAAGGCCAAGGCGTTCCACATGCGCGTGATCGGCGTGCGGCGCACGCCGGCGCCGAACCCGGAGGTGGACGAGCAGTTCCCGCTGGCGCGGCTGCACGACTTCCTGGGGCAGTGTGACTGGGTGGCAATGACCGCGCCGATCACGCCCGAGACGCACCACATGATGGGCGAGGCCGAGTTCCGCGCGATGAAGCCGACGGCCCACTACATCTGCATCTCGCGCGGGGGCACCGCCGATCCCGGCGCGCTGTACCGCGCGCTGAAGGAAGGCTGGATCGCCGGAGCGGGTCTGGACGCACACGAGATCGAGCCGCTGCCGGCCGATAGCCCTTTCTGGGACGCCCCCAACACGATCGTCACGCCGCACTACGGCGCCACCACGCCGGTCACCTACCGGCGCGGCGCCGACATCTTCCTGGAGAACCTGCGCCGGTACGTCAGAGGCGAGCCCCTGTTCAACGTGGTCGACAAGGAAGCGGGGTACTAACCGGGTGGCAGCCACCGCCGCGCGTCCCGCCGCGCCCGCTCCGGCCGCCGCCCCATCGTCCGCGTCTCCGGAGTGGTGGAAGCGCCCGTTCCGCGTCTTCCAGACAAACATCCGCGAGGTCGACTCGGGGCTCGACGTCGAGCGCAACGTCCGCGACGTGATCGACTTTGGCGCCAACGTCTGGCTGCTCAACGCGGGAGGGATCGTCTCCCACTACCCATCCAGGCTCGACCACCAGCACCCCTCACCGTGGCTCAAGGACCGCCCCTCCGGCGACCTGATCGGCGACGCCGTCGAGGCGGCGCACCGCAACGGGGTGCGTTTCATGGCGCGCTGCGACTTCTCCAAGCTGCACCGCGACCAGTTCGAGAAGCACCCCGACTGGTTCTACGTCTCTCCCACCGGAGAGCGGCAGGAGTACAACGGGCTGTACTCGACCTGTCCGAGCGGCCCGTACTACCAGGAGAAGTCGCTCGAGGTGTTCGGCGAGCTGCTGGACAACTACGCCGTCGACGCGCTGTTCATCAACTGGTTCCTGCATCCGCTGCGCGACTACTCCGGCCGGCGCTACGGCGTCTGCCAGTGCACCGCCTGCCGGCGCGGCTTCACCGACTTCTCCGGCGGGCTCACCCTCCCGAAGGAGGAGTCATTCGCCGAGCCGGCCTATCCCGTCTGGCGTCGCTACGCCGATCACGTGCTCGACGACATCGGCGGGCGCCTGCGCGCCTTGATCAAGACGCGCCGCCCCGACGTCGCCCTCCTCCTGCGCCACAACCCGGACGTGGTTGACAAGGAAGTCAACAACGCCGTCGATCGCCCGCTCCCCCTCTGGCGCTACGACACCGGCGAGTCGGTCCGCATGCTGGGCAGCACCTACCCCGACCGGCCCGTCTCGGTCCGCACCGTCATGTTCTGGGATATGCCCTACCGCTTTGCTGCGGAGCAGCCTGGGCTCGTGCAGCTCGAGCTCGCCCAGACCATCGCCAACGGCGCCATCCCGTACGCCTACGTCCTGGGCCACACCGCCAACCAGCCGGACCGCAAGAACTTCCCGCACGTCCGCGAGCTGCTCCAGTTCCACAAGACCCACGAGCGCTGGTACGACGGGCTGCGATCGGCGGCCGACGTGCTGCTGATCTCTCCGGCGCAGGCCGAGGTGGCCTACGGCGCGGACGGAGAGAGCAAGGTGATGGCCGCCCGGCGCGGCGCGTACCGCGCGCTGGTGGAGAGCCACATCCCCTTCGACGTGCTGCCGGACACCAAGCTCGCGGAGGCTGAGGCCGACGGCCGCCTGGCGCGCTACAAGGCGGTGGTGCTGCCCAACGCGGCGGCGCTCTC
>DASTZM010000223.1:0-3793 GCA_035764305.1 Chloroflexota bacterium
ACGTGCGCGCGGGACAACGCGTGCGGCGTATGTTCGAGGCACACCGTCCGTCGCTGGTGTTCCATCTGGCGGCGTACAAGCACGTGCCGTGGGGGGAAGAGGACGCCGAGGCGTTCGTGGACGCCAACGTGCTCGGCGCGCGCGCGGTGATCGAAGCGGCGTGCGCGGTGGGGACCGAGCGGATCGTCTACCCGTCCACGGACAAGGCCATTGACCCGCCGAGCCTGTATGGCGCGACGAAGCGGCTGGTGGAGCTGATGCTCTACGCGTCGGCGGCGACGGGCGGTCCACGCTGCTCGATTGCGCGCTTCGTGAACGTGTTGGGGAGTCGCGGCTCGGCGCCGGAGACGTTCGCGCGGCAGCTCGCTCACGGCCAGGCGCTGAGCGTGACCGATGCCGCGATGCGACGCTACTGGATCACGCCCAGCCACGCGCGGCTCCTGTTGCTCCACGCCGCGTGCATCGACGAGAACGCTATGACTGTCACGCCCGACGCAGGCGAGGAGATACCCGTTGTGGAGATCGCGCGGCGCATGACGCGCGCGCTGGCGCCGACGGATGGCGAGCCGCAGGTGGCGATCACGGGCACGCGGCCGGGCGAGCGGCTGTCTGAGCCGATAGTCGCGGCGCACGAGCGGTTGGAGTCGCTGCCACTGCCTGGCATTTGGGCGGTACGCGGCGGAGTGGCGGCGGACGCCGGTGCGGTGGGAGCGTCCGTCGACCGATTGGCTGCGCTGGTGGGGAGCGGCGCCACCAACGAAGCGCTGCGCGGGGCCGTCTTCCAGGAGATTCGAGCGCTACAATCGCGCCATTGACCGGCGCCCCTTTTGGCCCGACGTGGCAGATGCTCGCCACGTTCCTGGTGGCCCTGGTGGGGGGGCTCTCGCTTACCCCTGTGGCGATGCGGCTGAGCCGCATGCTGGGGCTGGTGGACACGCCGCGACCAGGCGAAGTGCAGCACGCGGCGACGCCGCGCGCAGGCGGTCATGCGATCTATCTGTCCTTCTTGGCAGCGGCGCTGCTGAGTCTCGCGCTGGCGCCGCGCGACCCGGGCGAGCTGCGGCGCGTCACGGGGCTCCTGCTAGGGCTGGTCGTGCTCGTCCCGTTCGCGGTGTGGGACGACTTCAAGCGCCTCTCGGCGCTGCCACAGCTGCTCGCGCAGCTCATCGTGGCGTGCGTGCCGGTGGCGTTTGGCGTGGTCATCGATAGCGTTTCCAATCCCTTCGCGCCGCCGCCGTTTGGCGGGCAGCTCCCACTCCCGACGTGGATCGCGGTGCCGGCGACGCTCGCGTGGCTGGTGCTGATGATGAACTCCATGAACTGGCTGGACACGATGGACGGTCTGGCAGGCGGTGTGGGAGTGATCGCGTCGGTGATCCTGTTCCTGGTGAGCTTCAGCCTGCGTCAGAGCACAATCTCGCTGCTGCCGCTTGCGCTGGCGGGCGCGTGTCTGGGCTTCATCCCCTACAACTTCAACCCGGCCCGCGTCTTCATGGGGACCACGGGGTCGATGTTCATCGGGTACGCGCTGGGGGCCATCTCGATCATCGGTGGAGCGAAGATCGCCAGCACGATGCTGGTGTTAGGGGTGCCGGTGCTGGACGCGATCTTCGTCATCCTGCAACGCAGCCTAGCGGGGCGCAGCCCGTGGCGTGGTGGGGACAACGCCCACCTGGTCCACAAGCTGCTGGGCGTGGGCCTCAGCCAGCGCACCATCGCGCTGCTGGTCTACGCCATCTGCGGCCTCTTCGGCTGGCTGGCGACGTCGCTGATCCGGACGGAAAAGTTCTACGCGTTCGGCGCGCTTGCGGTGGTGCTGGTGGCGCTGGTGGTCTTCGTGCGGCTACGGGAGCCGCAGACCGCGTAGCTCGGCGGCGCGGAGCGCGGCGAGCCAGAGGAAGACCGGGATGGTCGAGGCCTGACGCCTGAACCGCGACGGCTGCACCGCGAGACGCCACAACCAGTCGACCCCGGCGCGCCGGACGAGAGAGGGCGCGCGCCGTACCCGGCCGGACATGAAGTCGAACACGCCGCCGACGCCCATCGCCAGCCCGACGTCCAGATATCCGAGGTTTCGGTCGATCCAGCGCTCCTGGCGGCGCGCGCCGTAGGCGACAAAGAGCAGGTTGCACCGTCCTGCGCGCGCGACTGCGGTGCGCGTCTCGACGTCGCCCTCGCGGCCAGACTGCCCGGCGAACGTGCCGGCGATCTGCAGCCCCGCGTAGCGTTCGGACAGGCGGCGGGCCGCCTCCTCGGCGACGCCGGGCGCGGCGCCCAGCAGGAAGAGGCGCCAGCGGCGCCGCGCGGCTTCTTCGATCAGCAAGTAGGCCAGGTCGGTGCCGCGCACTTGCTCCCGGAGAGGCGTGCCGAACAGCCGCGCTGCAAGGAGCAGCCCGCCGCCGTCCGGGATGGAGAGATCGGACCGGTTCAGAATTGCGCGGAACTCCGCGTCACGGCGCGCGAGGACGACGAACTCCGGGTTGGGCGTGACGACGTAGCGGGGCTGGGGGTCCTGCACGAGCGTTCTACAGCGGGCGAGCGCCTCCGCGTGGGTCACGTCGTCGACTCTGACGCCCAGAATGTCCACTAGACTTCCCATTCTGAACGGGCTCGCCCCGCCAACCGATCCATCCATGGACCTGCTGAGCAAGCTGCGCGACCGGAGCGCAACGGTCGCCGTGGTCGGCCTCGGGTACGCCGGCTTACCCCTGGCGCTGTCGTTCGCCGACGCCGGGTTCCGTGTGCTCGGGATCGACGTCGATCCCGAGCGGGTGCGCCGGCTGAACGCGGGCCAGTCCCACGTGGAGGACGTCCGGCCGGAACGGCTGCAGGCGCACATCGCCGCTGGCCGGTTCCGGGCGAGCGCCGACTACGCTGACCTGGCGGAGGCGGACACGGCGACCATCTCGGTCCCGACGCCGTTGGGGCCGGGGCACCTGCCCGATCTCTCGTTCGTCGAGCGCGCTGTGGACGGGATCGCCCCGGTGCTGCGGCGGGGACGGGGGCGCGAGCAGCTGATCGTGCTGGAAAGCACGACGTATCCCGGCACAACCGACGAGCTGGTCCGGCCGCGGCTCGAGCGCGGCGGGCTGCGTGCCGGGGAGGACTTCTACCTGGGATTCGCACCGGAGCGGATCGACCCGGGCGGGACGACCAGCGGCGGGCTGACGTTTCGCCAGGTGCCGAAGCTCGTGGCGGGGGCGACGCCGCGCTGTCTCGAAGTCGCGACGGCACTGTACGCGGCGATCGTCGACCGGGTGGTGCCGGTCTCCTCCCTCAAGACGGCGGAGATGGCCAAGCTGGTGGAGAACGCGTTCCGGATGGTGAACGTCGGCTTCGCCAACGAGGTGGCGCTATGGTGCGACCAGCTCGGGCTGGACGTGTGGGAGGTGATCGACGCGGCGGCGACGAAGCCGTTCGGCTTCATGCCGCATTACCCGGGACCGGGACTGGGCGGGCACTGCATTCCCGTGGATCCCTACTACCTGGTCTGGAAGTTGAAGACGCTCGACTACCCGGCGCGCTTCATCGAGCTGGCGGGCGAGATCAACCGGGCGATGCCGCCGTTCGTCGTGTCGAAAGTGCAAGGCGCGCTCGAGCGCCACGGCCGGCCCCTGCGCGGGTCGCGCGTGCTGGTCCTCGGCGCGGCGTACAAGCGCGACGTGGCGGACGTACGCGAGTCGCCGAGCCTGGACGTGATTGGGCTCCTGGTCGAGCACGGCGCGCTGGTCGAGTACCACGACCCCCACGTGCCGTCGGTGACGGTGCGCCTCTCCGAGCGCGCGCTGGCGCA
>DASTZM010000224.1:0-2330 GCA_035764305.1 Chloroflexota bacterium
CCCGCCAACCTCCCGGTGGAGCTCGCGAAATGGCGCGCCGCGGGGCTCTCCGACGCCGACCTGGTGAACTGCCTGGGCCGCACCGCCCGACGCGTGTTCGCCCTGGACTGACGTAGACTGCGCCCGGTCACATGGGCATCAACATCGGACTCGGGCTGTACCCCCATCTGCTCACGCGCGAGACGTTCCGCTTCGCGCGCCAGGCCGGCGCGACGCACATCGTCGCCCACCTGCCGGGGTGGAACAAGCGCATCGGCCGCGGCCTCCCGCCCGAGGCGATGTGGACCGAGGCCGAGCTGCGCAGCCTGAAGGAGGCGCTCGAGGACGAGGGGCTGCGCTTCTACGCCATCGAGAACTTCGAGGTCGAGCACTGGTACGACGTGCTGCTCGACGGTCCGAAGCGCGCCGCGCAGATCGAAGGACTGAAGCAGCTCCTGCGCACCATGGGACGCCTCGGCATCGAGGTGATGGGCTACAACTTCAGCCTCGCCAACGTGTGGGGGCGCGTGCGCGTCCCGCACGCGCGCGGCGGCGCGATGACGCCGGCCTACATCGCCGAGCAGGCGCCCGAAGAAACTCCTATCCCGCGCGGCACGGTGTGGAACGTCCAGTACGACAAGGACGCGCCGCCCGGCGACGTCGGCCAGCTGTCCGAAGACGCGCTCTGGGAGCGGTTCGAGCGCTTCCTGAAGGACCTGGTGCCCGTCGCCGAGGAGGCGAAGGTGCGCCTGGCGATGCATCCCGCCGACCCACCGTTCGGCGAACTCCGCGGCACCGCACGCCTGGTGTGGAAGCCCGAGCACTACCAGCGCTTCTTCGATCTGTACCCCAGCCACTACCACTGCGCCGAGTTCTGCCAGGGCACGATCGCCGAGATGGACGGCGAGATGGATGTCTACGAGGCGATCGAACGCTACACCGCGCAAAAGAAGATCGCCTACGTCCACTTCCGCAACGTGCGTGGCAAGGTCCCCCACTACGTCGAAGAGTTCGTCGACGCCGGCGACGTCGACATGGTCAAGGCCATCCGGCTGTACCACAAGCACGGTTTCGACGGCGTGCTGATCCCCGACCACAGCCCCGAGATGGCGTGCGGCGCGCCGTGGCACGCTGGCATGGCCTACGCACTGGGCTGGATGCGCGCCACCGTCCAGATCGTGGAGTCGGAGTAGCGCGAGGTGGGACGACTGCGCGTCACTTTCCTCGGCACGGGGTCGCCGCAGCACCTCGACCGCGCCAACGCCTCCATCGCGTTCCAGTTCGGTGCGGACGGCGCGGCGGGCGAGCAGACGCTCCTGGCCGACGTCGCGGGCGGCATGGAGATCCTCCGCCAGCTGCGCGCGGCGCGCATCACGCTCGAGTCGATCCGCCACATCTTCGTCAGTCACCAGCACTTCGACCACGCGGCCGGTCTGCCCATCCTGCTGCTGGCGCTCAGCCGTTCCGGCACGACGCCGATCCACGTGTACGTGCCGGCCGACGCGCTCTCGCCGCTCCAGTCCGTTCTGTCGATTCAGGCGCCCGGCGTAACCACGCGATTGGAGGGACGTCTCCGCTGGCACGCACTTGCGCCCGGTGACGCGGTCGAGCTCGGCGCCGGCGTGACGCTCACGGCCACGCGCGCGGTGCATCCCGTGCCCGCCCTCGGGTGCGTCGTGCGCGCCGGCGGCGTGGCGGTGGGCTACAGCGGCGACACCGCGCCGTTCGAGGGCATCGGCGCGGCCTACGCCGCCGTGGACGTGCTGATCCACGAGGCGTCGGCGCTGGAGGGGCCCGGCGCCGACGCGATGCACCACATCGGCCACTCCACCGGCGCCGACGCGGGGCGCGCCGCGGCCGAGGCCGCGGCGCGTGAGCTGATCGTGACCCACTTCGGACCACAGCCGCCCGATCGGCCCCAGCTCGCCGCCGCCGAGGCGCGTGCGCACTTCGCCGGGCGCGTGCGCGTCGCCGAGGACTTCATGGTCGTCGATCTGCCCTAGGGCCCCTGGACGCCGCTGCGCGTCGGCGATACTTCCCGCCCCATGAGAGCCATCGCCGTCGTCCCCGGCACCACCGACGTCCGCATCGTCGACCGCCCCGAGCCACGCCTCAGCGCGCCCGACCAGGTCAAGCTGCGCGTGCTCGAGGTCGGCATCTGCGGCACCGACCGCGAGGAGGCCAACGGCGGTCGCTCCGACCTGCCGCCCGGGAAGTCCGACTTGGTGTTGGGGCACGAGATGCTCGGTCGCGTCGAGGCGGTCGGCGACGCGGTGGGCTCGGTCAAGCCCGGCGACTACGCCGTCTTCACCGTCCGCCGCGGCTGCGGCCACTGCACGCCCTGCGCCCAG
>DASTZM010000225.1:0-6394 GCA_035764305.1 Chloroflexota bacterium
TGGCCGCCGGTGAGGCGGCGCAGCCCGCGGCGGCGAGTGCCGCTGCTCCAGCGACCGCCGCGGTAGCCACCGCCCAGCAGACAACCGCGACTGCGGCCCAGGCCCGTCCCGCCGCGCGCCCGGCCACGGGCGGCGCAGCGCCCGCCCGCCCAGCGGCGGCGGGCGGCAACGGTGGTCGACCGGCGGCGCCGGCACGGCCGGCCGCGGCGGCCGGTGCGCAGTCCGCCGCCGCAATGCGCTCGGCGGCGCGCCGTTCTCAGGTGCAGCTCACCGTCTGGCCCCACCTGCTCATGCCCGAGTTCCTCGCCTCGGTGCTGCTGATCATGGGGCTGACCGTCATGGCGTGGTTCATCAACGCGCCACTCGAGGAGCACTCCAACCCCAACCACACGCCCAACCCGTCCAAGGCGCCGTGGTACTTCCTCAACCTGCAGGAGCTGCTCCTGCACATGCATCCCGGGCTGGCGGGCGTCATCGTGCCCACCATCGTGCTGGTCCTGTTGATGGCGATCCCCTACATCGACGTCACGACGGATGACGTCGGCTACTGGTTCGGCGGTGCGCGTGGAAAGCGCGTCTTCTGGATCTCGCTGATCTACACGTCGATCCTGACGGTCGCGCTGATCCTGCTGGACAAGTACGTCGGCGTGCGCGCGTCGATCGAGGCGGCGATCCCCATTCTGAAGAACGGGCCGATCTCGGAGATCGTGACCCAGACGATGGTCCCGACCACGATCATGTGGCTCTGCGCGGTAGGGCTCTACTTCATGATCTCGCCGCTCCGGCCGACGGTGCGGGACGTCATGGTGGCGTACTTCACGGCCTTCGCCGTGTCGTGGACGCTCATGGCGATCATCGGCAGCGCGATGCGCGGTCCGGCGCAGGAGCTGTACTGGCCGTGGGCCATGCCGCCTCGCCAGGGCTGACGCACGCGCGAACGAACTAACCAAGGAGAGTGTGAATGGCAGCGGCTGATGCAGCGATAGCGCCCGGCGGTGGGACGACGCGGCGCGGGCTGCTCGCCTTCTTCGGCTGGGGCACCATCGCGCTGGTCAGCTTGCAGGCCGTCGTCGCGTTCCTCGTCTACTTCTGGCCGCGGAAGACGGGCACATTTGGCAGCAAGGTGTCGGCCGGCGCCCCGGCCGACTACAAGGTGGGCGATGTCAAGTACTTCGTCGAGGGGAAGTTCTATCTGTCGCGCCTGGACGAGGGCTTCATGGCGCTGTACCAAAAGTGCCCGCACGTGGGCTGCACCGTGCCGTGGCGCCCCGAGTTCGAACTGCCACAAGCCGCGCCTGGCGTGAAGGGGCTTTTCCGCTGCCCGTGCCACGGCTCGACCTATCTTCGCAACGGGCAGATCATCTTCGGCCCTGCGCCGCGCCCCATGGATTACATGAAGATCACCAACGAAGGCGGCAAGCTCGTGGTCGACACCGGCCAGATCAAGAAGCGGCCGGCGTGGGACCCGTCCCAGGCGTTCAAGGCCTAGAGCAGACCGGAAGGAGACGCCGCTCGTGCTGACCGTCGCCATCGTCTTCATCGCCCTCCTCCTGCCGGCGCTCGTGCTGGCGGAGCTGTGGCGCACGCGCCGCGTCGCCGTGCCGGAGGAAGGGACCGACGCGCAGATCGACCCGGTCCTCAGCACGAGCGGCATGAGCCGCAAGATCGTCTTCTCGATGGTCGCGCTGGCCGAGGCGTTCCTTCTGCTGATCGCCTACAGCGCAAATGAGCCGTTCCGGCAGGTGAGCGCCTCCGAACGGCAGCTCGAGCTGTCGATCGACGCCGGTGCGCACACGTACGTCCAGTACTGCCTCACGTGTCACGGCCCGCAAGGGCGTGGCTTCCTGGAGAACGTCGGGCTGCCCGGCAAGCCGCTGAACCGGGCCGACCTGCAGGTGCAGGAGGGCGACGACGCCAAGGCGGCCAAGAAGCTGGTGGCGCAGACGGTCCAGAACGGACGCGCCGGGACGATCATGCCGGCGTGGGGTGTCGAGAACGGCGGACCGCTGAACTACGCCATGATCGACGAACTCGTCGCGCTCGTGAATCACGGTCGGTGGGACGTGGTCGACCGCCTGATCCGCGAGCAGGGCGTGGCGGTGCCGACCGAGCCGCCGATCACGGCGGCGAACCAGCTGGAAGTAGGCAAGAAGATCGTCACCGAGGGCGCGTGTGCGTCTTGCCACACGGTGGCCAACACGCCGGCCAACGGCAAGGTCGGGCCGGCGCTGGACGGCATAGCCGGGCGCCAGATCGCAGGCGTGCTGCCATTTACTCGGGACAACGTGAAGCGCTGGGTCTCTAATCCCGCAGGCGCGAAGGCCGGCACGGCGATGCCTCCCTATGCGCTGCGCGACCAATACCTGGACGCGATCGCCGCGTACCTGGAGACCCTGCGCTAGCTCAAGCGGCTCCCTCTTCGAAAGGGAGAGGGCCGCCGGGCTGCCCTAGCTGGAGCTGGCGCCGTCGGGGTTCGGTAGCTGGCCCTTCACCTTCTGTCGAAGGTCGGCCAGCTGGCGCTCGAGGTCGTCGTCCTGCTCCAGCGAGGCGAACTTGTCTTCCAGGCTCGCGGGACGGGAGTGGACTTCTGTGAGCGCGGCGGCGCGCGCCTCCTCCAGACGGATCCGCTCCTCCATCCGCGCGAGCTCGGACGTCGGGTCCATGGTCGACAGCTGCGCTGCCGTCTGAGCGACCTTCTGCTGCGCCAGCGCGCGCCGGTGGCGCGCGATCATCGCCTCGCGGTTGCGGATCGCGCTCTCGTACTTCGACTCGAGCAGCTCGAGGTCGTGCTTGAGCTTGGAGACGACCTCCTGCTGCGCCTGGAGCTGGGCGCCGTAGGTCTGGGCGTTCTTGTCGTAGTCGATCTTGCGGCGCAGCGCCTCTTTGGCCAGGTCGTCCGCACCGCGGCTGACGGCCAGCTCGGCCTTCTGTCCCCACTCGCGCGCCAGGCTGGAGTTGCGCTCCATGTCGGCGCCCATCAGCTTTTCCTGCGCGATCATCTCGGCTACCTGCCCGCGCGCCTGGCCGATGGCGTCGGCCATGTCGCGGATCAGCTGATCGAGCGTCTTCTCGGGGTCTTCGGCCTGGTCGAGGAGCGCGTTGATGTTGGCGCGGAGGATGGTGGAAACGCGGTCAAGGATGCCCATAGGTCCTCCAAGGCTACTCCGCTGCGGCGGGCTTTGTCCAGAGGTCCAGATCCTCCCGCGCGACGCTTCGGCCGGCGAGTGCGCGCGCGCCGTCGGGCCAGTCCTCGACCGTCAGCACGTCGCTGCCTGACGTGAGGCGCCGGTACTCGACCAGAATTCCCTCCTGCCGGCCGGCGGCGCTCTCGATCGAGACCGTCGCGGCGCCTCTGTCCGCGGTCCGGTACTCGGCACCGTCGTGCGTCGCGCTGTCGCCGGCGACAGATGGCACCGCCGACAGCCGCGTCAGCATGGCCAGCTGCGCGCCGTCGCCGCGCACCTCCAGCCAGCGCTCTTCTTGTCCGTCATGCAGCTGGTAGACACGCCAGCGCCGCCCGCCGGCGAAGTAATCGAGCACACCACGCACGACGTAGTCGCTGCCCTCGTACGAGACGGCGTCCTCTAGCGCCAGGCGGACGGGATCGTCGAGACGCCGACGGGGCGCCAAACCTGCCTCCAGCATCTCCTGGGGGCGCAACGCCGCCGCCACGCGCCCGCGCCCGAGCAGCGCCTCGCGCTCGGCAACGTGCTGCGCCAACAGCTCGGCGGCCTCGGCGAGGACGTCGCCGCCCCGCGGCCCCAGCTCGCTCACACGCCGGACCTCCGCCGTGAGCAGGTCGTCATAGCGCCGCACGCTGACCAGCTGGTCGCGACTCAGGCCCGCGGTCCCCTCCAGCAGTGCGGCGGCGGAGTAGCCCGGCCGCGCCAAGTCGTCGCGGACGTCGACTAACAGACGCTGCGTGCGGTCCGCGGCAGCGTCGCCGGCGCTCACACCGGGCAAGTGAGCCACGACCTGATCCAGCTCCCGCACGAGCTCGCGGCGCAGGGCAGCGTCGGCATCAAGGATGGTCCGCCGCTCGGCGAGGGCCGCGGTCTGCGCCTCTTCAGCGGGAGCCCGCCGGCGCAGCAGCCAGCCGGCGATCAGCAGCGGCCCAGCAACGATGAGCGAGAGAAAGACCACGAACACGAGCGCGCTCGCCGACGGCTCGCCCGACAGCGCGTAGGTAAGCCACCAGAGCACGCCGAGCCCGAGCACGGCGCCGCCGGCGACCATGAGAGCGAGTCCGAGCGCGCTGCCGGAGGACTGGGCGCGCTTCATGGCGGTGTCACTCGAACCCACCGCCTCCGCCGCCGCCACCGCCCATCCCGCCACCGAATGACCCACCGCCCATCCCGCCACCACTCCAACCGCCGCTGCCGCCCTTGCCCATCGCGTCCGACGCCGAGCGGATCAGATCCCACAGGCTGTTACTCCCGCGCTCGAGTGGGTTATCGCCAACCGTCGGCGCGTCAGGCAAGCTGCCCCCTCCGGGCGCCGGCGTTCCAGGTCCGCGCCGCCGGCCGTCACCCCGACCGCCGCCGTACGGTCCGTAGGGCCCCATCGGTCCCATTGGACCAAGCGGGCCGCCCCATGGACCACCCATGACGATGACCGGCGGGCCCCGCCGAATCCAACGCGGCTCGGGCGCATTGGCCGTGGCCAGGCGCGGCACCCATTCGCGCTCCGCCCCCAGCGCCACGGCGTACGGCAGCAGGCGATCGCTCTCGCTGATGGTCTCCGGATCGGCATCCCGCCAGGCGGTAGCCCCGGTGCGCCGCAAGTAGCGCGCAAACGCCTGCCACCGCGCCGCCTCGAGCGCCCCGAACGCGGTGCGCTGCGGCATGGCGCCTGCCGCGAAGCGGAGCACCGCGCCGACGAGCAGCAAGGCGATGAACGGCCACGCCGCGATCCCGCTGATGCTGTCGACCACGACGCAGGCGCCGATCCCGAACACGACGGCGGCGCCCATGAGAAGCGTCCCCACGCGGTGGTAGCGACGGCGCACCACCTCCGGGTCAGCCGAAAAGAGGCCGGCGCGGTGCGCTTCGGCGTGCAGCGCCGCCTGAAGGCGGGGCACGTACGTCCCGAACCAGTCGCCGACGCGGGACAGCCGTACCTGGTTACCGCCACGAAAGAGCGTGTCGAGCAGCTGCTCCTCGAACTGGTCGTTCGCCTTCGCGCGGTCGACCAGGGCCAGCTCGAAGTCGCGCTGGGTGCCGAACGGCCGCTGCTCGATCACCTCGCCGATCGAGACTACGCCGCGAACCGCCAGGTGGAGCAGCGTCGCGACGACGTCCTGCACGTCTGCGCGCTCGTCGACCACGGTCCCCGCCAGCGCCGGTGACAGGTCGCTCGGGGGCGCGTCCAACTCGTCCGGCACCGCGCCAATCTGCGGGTCCCGCCCGCGTGCGTACCACGTGAGAAAGACCGCCAGACCGCCGGCGAAGGCGACGAGGAGCGCGGCGGCGGCGAACGCGACGTTGAGCACGGGGCGCAGACTCTCGCGCCGGTACGCCTCGCGGTCTGCCGCCTCCTGCCACGGGGGCGGCGATCCGACAATCATGCCGTGGGGCCACTGCGCGCGGATCTCGAGCGGCTGGTTGGCGTCCAACCCCGCGGCGCGCCATGTCACTACCGCTCCACTCGCCACCGGGTCGGCCCGGAGCAGACTGCGCGGGTAGGCGTCGGCGCGCCATTCACTCGTCGGAGACGGCAGCCGCAGCGTGATCGTGCTCGACTCGATTGGGTAGGGCCGGTCGCCGTACAGGGCGTTCCAGCGCAGCTGGTCGCCCGCGTCGTAGTAGGAGACCGCTCCGGCGACCGTGTAGTCGAGCACGAACGTCCGCCGGGCGTTGGTGGTGCGCGGGAACCACCACTCGATCAGCGCCCGGCCCACGCTGGGGCCGACGGTGTCGCCCGTGACGTCGAACGTGCCCGGGAACTCGCGCCCTCCGCTCGCGGCTGCGCCGTCGATCGCGACGCGCACGTCGGAGAGGCGGGTGATCTTCGACAGCGGGATCCAGCGGCTGCCTTTCTGGAACGGACCGCCGGTGAAGGCGATCTCCTGCGCTTCCCGTACCACCAGACGTCCGTCCTGCTGCAGCTGCAGGTCGACGTCGTAGCGCAGCGCGCGCGCCGAGCGATTGGTGGTGGCCTGTCCCGCAGACTGTGCGTGTACCGGTGTCGCCAGCGCCAGGAACAGCGCCAGCGCCACCAGAACTTCGATCACGGCTTCCGAAAAACTAACACCCAGTCCTCGTTGATGCGCTCCTTGCGCGGCACCTTGATGTAGTGGCGGATCACCTCAGACGCGAAGTACGTCTCGGTCTCCAGCCCGGCGCGCTCCGCCACCCCCATCAGAAAGCGATGGGTGGGCACCTCCTGCCCTCGG
>DASTZM010000226.1:0-5858 GCA_035764305.1 Chloroflexota bacterium
AGTGGGCTCGGAACGGTCCCTCCGCCGACCAAGGCCGAGCAACGCGGCGTCCTCCTCGATGAGCTTGGCCAACGCGCGACGTTCCTCATCGCCCTTCAGATGGGGCGCGACCCGGCGAATGCAGAGGGCGCCGTTCATGGCACTCAGGAACGCTGCGGAACGTACGTCCTCGGTCGCGGTTCGGTAGTTGGACGCGAACCAATTGGCGACGTCGAGCCAGTCCCAGACGGGCCTTTGGCCGACGGAGGCGCGTGGCGAAGGAAAGTTCCCCGGTCCGCGGCGACCTTCGACGAGGTGGGACACGCTCGCGCGCGAGCGCGAGGTGCGCCGCGCGATGTCGGCCGCGTTCACCAGCTCGTCGGGCTCGACGCGGACCACACGCACCTTTGGAAGTGTGTGTTCGATATCGAGCAGCGCGCTGTCTACGGCCTCTGGGAGAGACCGGGCGACGCGGTCGAAGGCCGCGTACGGAACGCCGGCACGGAGGCCGAGCGTCGCGTCGGGGCAACGGGCGTACACGCGCTCCGCTTCGTCGTCGCTCGGTTCCGAGTTGAGGACGAGAGAGAAGGAGAACGTGCGAGGTTCTCCGCTCCCTGGGGACGCCGCCGATGCGCCTGTACGTACTAGTGCGGACACGAGTTGACCTCCCTGCGGATGCGCTTGGCGTGGCTGCCGGGGTCCTGGGGTGTCGAGTGCACGCGTATCTTGCAGCCGTCGGGGGCGGCGTGCGGGCAGTAGAGCGTGGCCCAGACGTGGCCGTTGCCGGCCCTTCGCCGCCACCCGCGGGACTCGGCGTACTCGATTGCCTCGGCGACCTCCTTCTTGGGGTGCCTGCCGCGAGATGGCATCCGCCACGAACAGGGTAGCACGTGTGTTAACAGTTGTAAACAGCCCTGGCGACGGGAATGGGCGCGGCGCTGGCGGAGGCGGGCAGGATCGAGCTGGCGCGCGGCTGCGTCTATGGGCGGCCGGCTGGCGAGGCATAACGCCGACCATGTGGACGCGATCGCGAAGTTGGAGCCCGCCTCTACGGCGGGGCGGCAGCGGCAGGGGAGCGCCGCCGGGAGTGAGGTAGCGATGCGTGGTCTAATCGCTACCACCGGTGAGATGGGAGTGCGAATGTGCCGTTAGCCACCAGCGTGACGCGCCGCGGACTGGCCGCGCGCAGCGCGGCGCTCGCCGGCATGGCAGCTGCCTGCGTCCCGTCGACGGGCGGCCCTGAGAAGCCTGGCGCCAGCGCGCCGCTCGTCGAGGTGCGGACCCACGCGCGCGCCACGCAGGAGCGCGACGGCTACCAGAAGAACCTCGACGCCTTCAACGAGCGCTTCGCGGGCAAGTTCAAGGCCGTCTACGAGCCGATCACCGGCGACCTTCACGAGGGCCAGCAGACGCTGCTCGCGGGCGGCAGTATCGGCGACCTCATTTACGCCGGGACGGGCAACCTCAAGACTCAGGAATACGCCGCGCGCGGCGCCGCGCTCCCGCTGGACGACCTGATCGGAAAGGACATGGGCTTCAGGCTGACCGACTGGCCCGCGCGCGCGGTCGACGCGCTGCGCGTGGTCCAGAACAAGGTCTACGCCCTGCCGGTGAGGGGGCAGGTCGCCTACGTGTTCCTCTTCTGGAACCGCGAGATGCTGCGCCAGAACGGCATCCCCGAGCCGACCCGCGACTGGACGCTCGACCAGCTGCTGGAGCAGGCGAAGCGCCTCCCCCGCACCAACCCGGACTTCTACCCGATCGGGTACTCGTGGGGGGGATTCGAGATCATGGTGTCCAACCTGCGGATGCTGGGCGCCGAGGTTTTCTCCCCGGCCGCGGGCCCGGGGAAGCAGTGTGTCCTCGACTCGCCTCAGGCGCAGCAGGCGATCCGCTGGTTCTACGACAACACCAAGGCGGGTCTGCTCACGCCGCGCGCGTACGGCGGCACCGCCCCTCGGTTCGCGGAGGGGCAGTTCGCCTTCCGCATCAACCAGCTGGCCGGCGCGCGCACCGCCGTGCGGAGCGCGGTGCGCAGCAACTTCGACTGGACGTTCGACCTCGGCCCGAAGGGCCCTACGGGCAGCCGCGGCGGCCAGCTGTCGCTGGATACCCACCAGATCACGAGCGCGACGCGCAGCAAAGAGGGCTCGTGGGAGCTGCTGAAGTGGCTGACGAATAAGGAGAGCGGCGTCAACCTGGCCCTGCAGAAGGAGGGCTCGACGACTCCGGGCTTCCGCAAGGACGTCTACTGCGATCCGCGCGTGCTGGGCGACCCGGACTACCCGCGCGCGGCGCTCCAGTCGGCGTGCGACCACATGGACATTCCCGCCACGTTCACGTACCCCGCGAACCTGCGGCTGGCCACTCCGGGTGGGATCCAGGAGATCATGAACCGCGCTCTCAACGACATCGTCGACCTCAAGCTGGACCCGAACCCGTCCGTCCTGCGCGAGCTGACCCGCGAGGTCCAGCAGGTCCTGGACCAGCCGCCGCTGTAGGTTCTGCAGCACACACAGCACATACAAAGGAAGGCGAACTCACCCGGTATGCGGATCACCGCCCTCAAGACGTTCGCCGTCGGGGGACGCGCGAACGCGGTCATCGTGGTCAAGATCGAGACCGACGAGGGTCTCTACGGCATCGGCGATGCGAGCCTTGCGGGTCGCAACCAGGGCGTCGTGGGGGTCCTGGAGCACTTCGCCCCACTGCTGGTGGGCCGCGATCCGTCGCGGATCGAGGACATCTGGCAGGAGCTGTACCGCAACACGTTCTGGCGCGGCGGGCCGATCCTGCTCAGCGCGATCAGCGGGATAGACATCGCGCTCTGGGATCTGAAGGGCAAGCGGGCGGGCATGCCGGTCTACGACCTGCTGGGCGGCAGAACGCGCGATCGCCTGCGCACGTACTGCCACGTGGGGGGCGCCTCAGACGAGGAGCTGTGCGACAACGCCCTGGCCCAGATCGAGCGCGGATACAGCGCGGTGCGGATCGTGCCCGCGCTGTTCAACGTCCTGCCGTGGGACAGCCGCAAGTCGGTCCGCGCGAGCGTCCGCCGCGTGGAGACGCTGCGGCGGGCCGTGGGCGAGGACGTCGACATCATGATCGACGTCCACCACCGCTTCACGCCGATGGAGAACGTGGCGTTCGGGCAGGGAGTGAGGGACTACGGCCTGTTCTTCATCGAGGATCCCGTCGCGCCGGACAATCTCCAGACCTACGATCTGCTGCGGGCCAAGATCGACGTGCCGCTGGCCACGGGCGAGGCGATGGTGACCAAGTGGGCGTTCAAGTACCTGATCGAACGCGAGCTGATCGACTACCTGCGCGTCGACCCGATCCACGCGGGCGGCATCAGCGAGACGAGGAAGATCGCGGTGATGGGCGAGGTGCACGACATCGACCTGGCGCTGCACAACCCCGGCTCGCCGATCTGCGCCGCGGCGTGCATCCACGTCGCGTTCGCCGCGCCCAACTTCGGCATCCAGGAGACCACTCCCCAGCCGCAGTCGATGCGCGAGGTGTTCCCGGTTCAGCCGGAGGTGCGTGATGGCCACTTCGAGCCGCCCGAGCGCCCGGGTCTGGGCGTGGAGTTCGACGAAGCGGCCGCCGTCCGCTGGGAGGGCTCGACGCTGACCGAGCTGCCCCACCTCCGCAACGCCGACGGCTCGGTGGCCGACTGGTAGGCGCGGCGGGCGGGGCTTGTGCTACCATGTGCTACATGAGCGACCCGGCGGGTGCGGCGGGTGCGGCGGGGGTGGTGGGGGTGCGCGAGCTGCGGCAGAACCTGAGCGTGTATCTGCGCCGCGTGGCGGCGGGAGAGACGCTCCGCGTGACGGAGCGGGGCGCACCGGTGGCGCTGCTGGCGCCACTGCCGCAGCGCGCGGGGATCCTGGCGCGGCTGGTTGCGGCGGGCCGCGCCACAGCGGCGCGCGGCGATCTCCTGGCCGTGACGCCGGTGGAGAGTCCCAAGGGATCGGTCTCGCTGACGCAGGCGCTGGAGGAACAGCGCGCCGAGCGGTGACGGACCGCCGGCGGGCGGCGCCGCCCGCGCACGTGACGGACGCCACCGGAGGGCGACCGGGGGACGCGGAACCCGCGCTGTATTACCTCGATTCGTCGGCGCTGGTGAAGCTCGCGGTGCGCGAGGCAGAGACGGCGGCGCTGCGGCGCTTTCTGAGGTCGCGGCCGGCACGCGTGACGAGCGCGCTGGCGACCGTCGAGGTCCTGCGGACGGTCCGCCGCTACACGACGGAGGGGCGCGCCGAGCGCGCCGCCGAGCGCGTCCTGGCGGGCACCACACGGCTGGCGCTGGACGAAGACATCCTGGCGGCGGCGGCGCGCATGACGCCGGCGGCGCTGCGCTCGCTCGATGCGATCCACCTCGCGGCGGCGCTGTCGCTGGGCCGGGATCTGGCGGGCCTTGTCACCTACGACGAACGGCTGGCGGAGGCGGCGCTCGAGGCGGGGGTGCCCGTGCATACGCCGCGCTAGTCGCCGCGTGGGAGGCGGCCGCGCCGCACGACGCGCTCTGGTTCGAGACGTCCGAGTCGCGCCTGTCCGGCCGCCTCGACGCGCGCCGGCTGCGCCGGGCGCTCGACAAGCTCGTCTCCAATGGGGTGAAGTAGAGCCCGGCGGGCGGCGTGGTGGAAGTCGGTCTGGGCCAGGGGGCCAGCGCCACGCCGGGCGGCGGCCAGCGCCAGGTGGCCGGGTGTGAGTGGGAGCTGACGGTCCTCAGCGACCGGCGTCCCCGAGCTGCCCCGTTCTGGTCGCGGCGGTGAACCGGCCCGCCGCCAGCCGCCCCAATGCTTCTATTCGGTTACAAGAGCACAACTATTCCATTACTAGTTGGTGCGGGCACACGTTGCTAATTCTCTGCGTGTTGGGTTAACAAGAAACTCATGTGTATGTATTGGGTTCTATCTATTTAGCATTTACTTCTAGCAACTAGCCACGTTAACTCTCAGGCTCATCCTGCCCACGTGGGCAGACCTGTCGGGCTGAAGTCCAGTCAGGCGCCCCGTCTCAGCCGGCGGAGACCAAGCGCCAATCGCCGGCGGAAGGGCCCGACATGAGAGTCACACCGATCCCCCGCCTCCGCGCCGGCCGGCTCGTCGCCGCCACGGCGCTCCTGCTAGGCGTCCCGCTCGCCTGGACCCCCGGTCCCCCACCCGTCCTGGCCCAGGTGTTCGTCGACGGGAACCGCACCTGCGCCGACATCGACCCCGCGTACGTCGAGCTGCTCAAGATCGACTCGGGCCAGGTCGGCACAGACGTCACGAACCTCGTGGCCACCGCCGGCACAGTGAGCGTGACCCTCGACGTCGACTTCACGGGACCGTTGTCATTCAGCTTCGGCGTCGACGCGGTGGCAAACACCGGCGGGGTCGCCGCGGTCTTTGTCAAGGCAGGAAGCGGTGGCAACCTGTACACGTACAGCCCCCCGGTCGGCCCGGGACAGACGCGCGCGGGTCTCGTCGGACCCGACGGCAAAGAGATCAGTCACGTCTCGTTCTGTGTTCTCCCTGGGACGCCGACCGCGACGGCGACCGCGACGCTGACGAGCACCCCTACCACACCGTCTTCAACATCCACGAGCACACCGTCCACCCCATCTCCGACCCCGTCTCCGACCGCGTCTCCGACCGCGACGAATACGCCCACTGCCACACCCGTGGGCGACACGCTCACCACCACGCCTACCCCAATCGCTCCAACGCCCACTACGGCGGCGAGCCCCACCGTCACTTCGGTCCTCGGCCCGTCCGAGACACCTGCTGGCGGTGACCTCGAGATCTGCGAGCGGCTGCCCGGCGGCTACCGCGTGATCACGATCCACGAGTGGGAATGGCCGTATTACAAGGACCGCGCCGTCCTTG
>DASTZM010000227.1:0-4759 GCA_035764305.1 Chloroflexota bacterium
CGCGGCTCCCACCCCAGGAGCCGCTTGGCCTTGGCGTTCGAGTACTTGCCGTGCGGAAGATCGGCCAGGATGTGGAAGATCTCGAACGGCGACGGTAGGAGCGGCGTCTCCAGCGCGCGGCGCATCGCCAGCCCCGCGTCCTCCCAGGAGATGGTCATCGGGTGCACCCCGCCCGGGCGCGGCCGTGCCGTCTCGGGGTTGGCGAAGATCGAATAGAACAGCGCCGGCACCTCAAGGTCGTACTGCTCGGCAAAGAGCCGCACCACCTCCTGCCCCAGGTACTTCGTGATGCCGTACAGCCACGTCCCCGGCCTCCCGGGCGCGTCGTCGGGCACGTCGAAGTCCCACCAGTAGCCCGCCGGACGGTCGTTGCTTACTTGTAATGGCCCCGTGTGCACAACGCGCCGGATGCCGTGGTGCACCGCGGCGCGCATGACGTTGTACGCCCCGATCGTGTTGACCAGAAAGGCGTTGACCGGGTGCGGCCGGACGACCGTGCAGTTGATGATGCCGTCCATCCCCTCACACGCCGCCAGCACCTGGTCCAGGTCGGTCACGTCCACCGCGCGCAGCTCATGCGGCGGTCCCAGCACGTCGGGCAGCGGCGCGCCGGGCGACTGAGGCTTCGCCTCAGCTGCAATCTGCTCGATCGGCCGCACGTCGGTCAGACGCAGCGTGTACGCGCCCGCCAGCGCCTTCGCGGTCGTCGCCGCCAGCGGCCCGCCCGCGCCGAAGACCACCACCTTCCGGATGGGCCGCGACGACACGTGATGACGCGGCGCCAGCACCGAGAGATCGCCGGCGCGCTCGCGGTCGCCCGGCTCGTGCGTCGCGGCCGTCTGGCCGAAGTCCCTCTGCGGTGCGTAGCTCAGGCCACCCTCGTCCAGGGAAGCGCGCGCGGCGGCCACCGGCACCTTGGCGGCCGGGCCGCCGCCCGGGATGTGGAACACCCACCAGCCTGACCGCGGCGCACCCGGAACCCCGCCGTCCACGCGAGGCGGGCGCTGCCCCGGAGTCGCGACCAGCGCGGCCCGTACCGCCTGGAGCGCGTCGTCCAGGTGCAGCCAGCGCGCGTCGTACGCCTTCCCTTTGGCCGATTGATCGTCGACAATCTCGCCGAGGCGCAGGCAGAACACCATCACCGGATCGACGCGCGCGAACTGCTTGGCCGTCTCCTCCGCCAGATAGACCGCCAGCTGATCGACGTTCCGCACGTCCGGCAGCGGCTGCCAGCTCTCGCCCACCGCCCACGACGCGGGATACGGCGCAAACAGCTCCAGCGTGCTGCCCAGCACGACTCGCTTGACGCCCGCGTCCACCGCCGCGTTGAGCAGGACGTACGTGCCTCGCGTCGCGTGGTCCAGCCGGTCCTTTTCCGACCCCGTCTGGCCTGAATCTGGGAACAGCGGCGCCAGGTGGATCAGCGCCTCGACCCCGCGTACCGCACGCGCGGCGAACGCTTCTTCCCGCAGGTCTCCCTCGGGCACCAGCACTACCTCGTGCTCCGCCGCGAGCGACTGCGCCAGCACGCCGCCCAGGAGGCTCCGCCCACCAGTAACCGCGATCTTCATGGGGTGGCTACCTTAACAACGCTCGTGTCTGCCCAGGAGGAGGTGGCCGTCGTATTGGATAACGTCCGCAGCCTCTACAACGTCGGCGCCGTGATGCGCGTCTGCGACGGCGCCGGCGTCCGACGCCTGCTGGCGTGCGGCATTACTCCATACCCCTCACTCGGACGCGCCGATCCGCGCCGCGGCCCCGTCGCCTCCCGCGCTGACCGCGAGCTGCGCAAGACCGCCCTCGCGGCCTATGACACGGTCCGCGTCGAGCACCATCCCTCGACGCCCGAGGCCCTCGCCGCGCTGCGCGCCAGCGGTGCCGCCATCGTCGCCGTCGAAGCAATCCCCGACGCGCCCGACCTCTGGCGCAGCGCCGCGCTCGACGCCCGTCCGCTCGCCCTCGTCTTCGGCCACGAGACCGAGGGGCTCGCGCCACAGGTGCTTGTCGGCGCCGACTCCATCGTGCGCATCCCCATGCTCGGGTCCGGCAAGTCGCTCAACGTCGCCGCCGCCGTCGCTGTTGTGCTGTACGAGGCCCTTCGGAGACAATCAGCACGCACATGAGCGAAGCGGGGAACGGCAAGTCGCGCGAGGAGCTCGCCATCTTCGGTGGACGGTCTCACCCGGTGTTCACCGCCGCCGTGTGCCGGCAGCTCGATCATCCGATCGGCCGCGCGCAGCTCCGCACCTTCTCCGACGGCGCCATCGAGGTCAAGCTCGAACAGAACGTCCGCGGGCGGGACGTCTTCTTCATCCAGTCCGGCCAGGACAACCCCAACGACCACGTCATGGAGCTGCTCTTCCTGATCGACGCCGCGCGGCGCGCCAGCGCGCGCTCCATCACCGCCGTGCTGCCCTACTTCCCCTACGGCAAGGGCGACAAGAAGGACGAGCCTCGCGTCTCCATCCGCGCGCGAGTCGTCGCCGACGCGCTCGAGGTCGCCGGCGCGCACCGCGTGCTCACGATGGACCTGCACGCCGGCCAGCTGCAGGGCTTCTTCCACGTGCCGGTCGACAATCTCTACGCGCTGCCTGTCCTGGCGCAGGAAGTCGAGCGCATGGTCGCGGCCGAGACGATCGCGCGCCCCGTCATGGTCACGCCCGACGCCGGGCGCGCCAAGCTGGCCCGCGACTACATGGTCCGCCTGGAAGGCGTCAACGCCGGCGTCGCCATCGGCGACAAGGTGCGCCCAGAGCACGACGAGCGCAGCGAGGTCACCGCCCTGCTCGGTGACGTGAACGGGCGCGACTGCATCATCGTCGACGACATCATCTTCACCGGCGGCACGCTCGTGAACATGGCCGAGCACGTGATGGCCATGGGCGCTAAGAGCGTGCGCGCCATCATCATGCACGGCCTGCTCACCGGGGATGCCGTCGCCAAGATCGAGGCGTCGCCGCTGGCCGAGGTGATCGTCACCGACACCGTCCCACCGCCCACCCAGTCCACCGTCCGCATTCGCCAGGTCTCGGTCGCCCCACTCTTCGCCGAGGCGGTCCGAAGCATCTTCGAAGAGACCTCGATCAGCCGCCTATTTGCGTAGCCCGCCCGCCCAACCCCCTAGCGCCCTGCGCTCCCGCTGCGCGGGTACTCGGTTGCTGGTTCCGGCAGCTCCCGCTCGATCTCAGCCAGCCGGTAGCCAAACCCCGGCCCCTGGATGGTCTGGAGGTGCACCTTCCCTTCGCGCCGCTTATAGATGAGGGGATGCACCTTCGCCTCCGCGTTGGACGCCTCCGGATAGAACTGCATCGCGTTCGTCTCCACGCCCATGATCGTGCCGGCGTGCGCCGCCAGTAGCACGTGGGGGATCTGCGCCAGCATGGGGTTGGTCAGGTCCTGGACCATCAGCGTCATGCCATGCGCCTTGGCCCAGCACAGTGAGAGCAGCGCCCCCGTCTGCGTCTTGCACGTCTTCAGCGCCACCCCCGTCCACCCCAGCTCACGCCCCAGCTTCACCAGCTGCCAGTCGTGCGCGCTCTCGTCCATGAACAGCGGCTTGCGCGCCGAGACGCTGTGCACGTCGATGCGGTGCTCCTCCAGCTCGTACGGGAAGGGCTGCTCCACGTACAGGATGCGCGCGTAGATCGCCGGCTGCTCGACCAGCAGGCGGTCGAGAATCTCGTTCACGTACGCCGGGTCCGTGACCGTGCAGTTGAAGTCGGTCGTCAGCCAGTTGACGTCCTCCTCCACCGCGATCTGGCCGATCTGCACCAGGCGCTGGTAGTCCCACGCCGCGTCGTTGCCGCGCAGCTTGACCTTCAGGCACTCCAGCTCGTCCTCGCGGACCCAGTCACGCAGCAGGACGGGATAGCCGTCGTTTGGCTCGCTGCCGTCCAGTTCCTGGCGCGTGATGGGGTCCTTGCCGCCTACCAGGTGCCACGCCATCAGCTCCTCCGGCCTCGGGAAGACCAGGAAGTCAGCCGGGTACTTCCCGGCGAACGAGACGTCACTCCCCGCGGCCGGCGTGAGGTACGCCGCCAGGTCCGCGTTCATGTACCCGGCGGTGTAGGTCTCGTAGGCCGGTCTCCCCAGCAGGACACCGTAGGCATCGTGCAGTGCGATGTCGAACGCCGAGCAGCACACCAGGGCCGCCAGCCACGGCATCGGCTCCTCGTGGTCGTGGCGCTTACGGCGGGCGTTGAAATCGGCCAGCAGTGCCGGCAACCGATCCGCGATGAAGGCGTGCCCCACCTCCATCGGGTGACCGGCCTCCTGGAACTTCCCCCACTCCAGCGCCAGGCCGATCGAGAACTGCTTCAGCGCCTCGTGGCGCTCCTCGTAAGACAGCGCGCTCGGCCAGACCCACTGCACGCTCAGCGGCGTCTCTCCCCAACCGTCGGCCTCCCTTCCTTCTCTATCGCGCACGCGCAGACGCACGCGCGCGCACGTCACCGACGTGAGCGTTTCGGTGCCGAACTTGAGCGGCATGCGCGTCTGCACCGGAAGGAAGTACAGCGTGGCGCCGATCGGCCGGACGTCGGTGGGCTTGCTCATGGTGGTCAGAGGGACAGTCGGTCAGCGGATCAGTAGGTCAACGCGTCATCCGGTCGGAGTGGGGGCGTTCTCGGGCAGCAGCCTCTCGGCTTTGAGATCCGCCCACACTGCCGGTGGGACCGCGTGCCCGAACATGCGCACGTTCTGTTCCAGCTCGTCCGTCGAGCGCACGCCGGTCAGCACCGTGGACACCGCCGGGTGCGCC
>DASTZM010000228.1:0-6795 GCA_035764305.1 Chloroflexota bacterium
GGGGTCCCAGATCCCTGACCGGCGGCGCCTGAATGCTCGCCCCCAGCGTGATCGCTCTCGCCGTGCCCCGAGTCGCCCGAGTCGCCGGCCCCGGCACCAGTGCGCCCCGTCGCACCCAGGACCCGCACGGGCTGGAGCGGCACGTTGACGAGCTGCCCGAGGGGGCCGCGCAGCCACAGGGCCACGTGCTCCCCCGAGGGAAGGGCCGGGATCTCGATCGTCAGCGTGTTCGCGCCGCGTCGGAGCCACGGAGAATCGTTGTGCAGCGTCGCGCGGTACGGACCCACGTCGAGTCCCGCGAGCGCGGGCAGACCGCCACCAGCATCCGCGGCCGTGACGGACACCGCAAGCGCCACCACCGCCGCGGGTAAAGAAAACCGTCGCATCGGACCTCCTGCCCACCATCCTGCACAACCTTCGCGGCAGCCGCGCCCACCCGGCGGCGGGTTCTCACCCGGCCGCCTGACCAGCACCGAGCCCACCCACCTCGCCGCCCGAAAGCCCCCCAGGTGCCCGATGTCCGCCCCACGCCGTCGCCGTACTCTGGCCCCCACGCCCCCATGGGCGCACCACGATGTTCCGCACCGCCGTCGGCGCCGGACTCCTCGCCGGCGCCTCCCTGGAGCTGGTCGCCTGGCTCGTCGCCCGCCACGGCCCCGCCGGCGATAGCTGGTCGTTCCGCGGCAACGGCGCCCTGGTCGTGCCACTCGGCCTCGGGCCGGCCATGCTGGCCGCCGCCTGGACGACGCTCGTCCTGCGTGCCCGCGCCCACCCGCGCTGGTGGGTCTGGGGCAGCGCTGCTGCTCTGGTCGGCGCGGCGCTCGTCGCCGCCAGCGTCGCCGCCCTGGTCCTGTTCGGGCGGGCGGCCCAGGGTCTCTCGGACGCACTCACCGTGCCGATCCTGGTCTGGCCGGTTCTCGCGCCGCTGCTCGCGGCGGCACGGTCAGGTGGCTGCGCGCGTTCGTGGCAGCGGCCGCGTGCGCACGCGGCCGCTGCCGTGACGTTCGCCGCCGCCCTCGTTACGTCGTTCGCCGCCGCCGGCTACGTCCTGCCGGCGGGCTCGTAGTCGGCGCCCCAACGGCGCTCGCGGCCCGCTCGGCCCGGTCGCCCCGCTCGGCCCGGTCCTCCGCGCTCCGGGCGCCGATGCGCCGCGACACCTCACGGCTGCTGGCTTCACTCGCCAGCAGCCTCCCCTGCCACGACAGCTGCTCCTGCAGCTCTCCGATGCGACGGTGCGCCTCGAACACCCCCCGCTCGATCTCGTCGTCCGGCAGCACTCCACCGTCCGTTCCCCCGCCGGCGACCGGGCGGCCGCCACTCCCCAGCCCGCGCAGCCGTCGCCCCTCGCGCGTCGACTCGCCCGCGTGCGACAGCCACCGCACCAGCGCGACCACGCCCACGATCAGCACCACCCAGAACACGAGCATGAACGGCATCATCAGCATCATCATCTTGGCACCGCTTCCAAATCTATGCGCTCCGCGGCGCCCTCGCAACGGTAGCCTGGCCGGACTCTCGCCCGGTCAGATGGCGGGGGTGTCCGTGGTCACCTGGCCGTGCTGCCCGTCTCGCGGTGGGAAAGCCGCGGAGTCGCTCAGCCCCTCGGCACGACGAAAACCGCGATCGCGGTGAAGTGCGCCAGCGCTGCGGCCGAGACGCACGAATGGAAGACCTCGTGGTAGCCAAACACGCCCGCTGCCGGGTTCGGCCGGCGGAACGCGTACGCCAGCGCCCCCGCGGTGTAGAGCAGCCCGCCCGTCATGACGAGAGCCGCAGCGGCGACTCCAGTGCCGAGCGCGAGTGCCGGTGCCGCGCCCGCGATCAGCCACCCCATCGCCAGGGCCAGCACCACCGAAACCCACTTGGGCCCGTCGATCCAGAACAGCTTGACGAGTACGGCAGCCGCCGCTGCCAACCACACGCGCGCCAGCATCCCACCCGCCCGGTCTCCTCCCAGCACCACCGCGAAGGGCGTGAACGTGCCGGCGATCAGCACGAAGATCATGGAGTGGTCCAGCCGCCGCATCCACCGCCGTGCCCGGATCGACCACGTGACGCGGTGGTACAGCGCGCTCGTGCCGAACAGCCCGGCCAGCGCGGCGGCGTAGACCGCGGCGGCGGCACGCGCCCGCTCGGTCGGCGAGAAGACGACGAGCGCCGCGCCGGCGCCGAGCGCGGCCAGGAACGAGTACGTGTGGACCACACCCCGCAAGCGCGGCCGCGGCTGCGGGCCGGCCGTCATCGCGGCGGGTTCGGTCCCGGCACGCGTGGCGCGCGCCTCGGGTGGGCCCCCGGATCCCACTGAGTCCTAGCGGGTCAGACCATGGCGCAGCGCGTGGGCCACGGCCTCCGTGCGGCTCGCCACGCCGAGCTTGGAGAGGATGCCGCTCACGTGGAACTTGATCGTCGAGCGCTCCACTGTCAGCCTCTCGGCGATTTCCGGGTTGCTCAGCCCCTCCGCCATCAGGCTCAGCACCTTGCGCTCCTGGTCGGTCAGGTCGTGGCCGGGGGGGCGCTCGTCGAGCGGCCGCGTCGCGGCGCGGATCAGCGTGTGCGCCGCCTCGGGAGCCAGCGTCGGCCGGCCGGCGTACGCCGCCCGGATCGCGTCCGCCAGTTCGTCCGCCGTCGCGTTCTTGAGCAGATAGCCGATCGCCCCGGCCTTGAGCGCGCCCTTGATCAGCTCCTCCTCGCGGAAGCTCGTCAGCACGATCACCTGCACGTGGTGGCAGCGCTCGCGGATCGCCCGCGTCGCCGCCGCGCCGTCCATGTCCGGCATCACCATGTCCATCAGCACCACGTCCGGGTCGACCGCCTCGCACAGCCGCACCGCCTCCTCGCCGCCGGCGGCTTCCCCCACCAGATCCAGATCGTCCTGCACGTGGAGGAACGCGGTCAGCCCGCGGCGCACCACCGCATGGTCGTCGACCACGAGCACCCGGATGCGCGCCGCTGCACCGCTCGCCGGTGTCCCGTTCCCCATGTCGGTGCCGTCGGTCGGCCGTGCTGTTCCCTCTGCGCTGCCCGTGTCAATCATGTGTCTTTCCTGCTGCGCCCACCGGTACGGCCTCGACCGCCGCGCCGTCTCGCTCGTGACTCCCGCCGGCTCCCCCGGCCGGCGCGCGGGATTCGGCGGCACCGCGCCACGCCACCGAGATCCGCGCTCCCTTCCCCGGCGCGCTCTCGATCAGCAGGTGTGCCCCGACCGCCGCTGCCCGCTCGCGCATGATCCGTAGCCCCATCCGACCGGCCGGGCCGGCGTCCGGATCGAACCCCGCGCCATCGTCCTCGACGTGGAGATCGACGGCGTTTGGCCGGATGTCCAGCCGCACCTTCGCCCGCCGCGCCCCGGCGTGCTTCGTCATGTTGTGCAGCGCTTCCTGGGTGATGCGGTACAGCGCCACCTGCACCTCCGCCGGCAGCGCCACCGCCTCGCCGTCGGTCTCGAGCGCAACCGGCATGCGGGCCCGCCCCGAGGCCGCCTCGCACAGCAGACGCAACAGCTCCGGCAGCGGCGCCTCCGTCAGAGCCGCGGGCCGCAGCTCCAGCAGCAGCGCACGCATCTCCGCCAGCGCGCCGCGCGTCAGCTGCCGCAGCTCCTCCAGCCGCTCGCGCGCCGCCCGCGGGTCGCGCTCCCACATGCGCGGCAGCACCTCCGCGATCAGGCTCGCCGAGAACAGCGTCTGCGTCACCGCGTCGTGCAGCTCGCGCGCCAGCCGCTGCCGCTCGCGGCGCGCCGCGGCTTGCTGTGAGCGTTCGTACAGCCGGGCGTTCTTGACCGCCGCGGCGGCGTGGCTGGCCAGCGCCAGCGCCAGCTCGGCGTGGCGCGGCGTGTAGTACCTCGGGGTCCCGTGGCTGATCACGATCGCCCCCAGTACCTCGTCGCGCACGATCAGCGGCACTGCCATCCAGGCGCGGAGCTGCCCCCACAGCGGCGCCAGGTCGGACGCGTGTTCACGCCGGAAGTCGTCCAGCAGCGCCGGCTCGTCCACCCTGAAGTCGCCGATGATCAGCGGCGCGCGCCGCCGCACCATCTCCCGCACCGCCGGGCTCTGCTCGAGCCGGGTGCGGCCCCGCGCGAAGTGGGCCTCGCGCTCCAGACCGCGGTAGGCCAGCAGCACCAGGTCGGCGCCATCGATCAGCCGCACGCTCGCCGCCGCGTAGTCGACCACCACCTTGAACTGGTCGAGAATCAGCCCCATCAGAGGCTCCATCTCCAGCGTCGACGCCACCGAGCGTGAGGTGGCGAGCAGCGTCGTCAGCTCGCGCGCCCGCGCGTCGGCCCGCTCCGCCTGATTCCGCGCCCGCTCGCGCGCGGCGCCCAGCTCGCGCTGCAGCCGTCCGATCCGCGCCCGCGTCTCCCGATCGCGTCCGAGTGACGCGATCAGCGCCGCGAGGAGGGCCAGCCCTGCCGCGTACTTGATCGCCATCGTGGGATCCAGCACCACAAGGCCCGCGCCGCCGCGCGGACCGTGCTCGGCGACCAGCCTAGGCGCTGCCCGGTCGCGGCGCATCGGGGAAAACCCCGATGCGCCGCGTCGCTCGGTCGAGTCAGCGCGGTCTGACCAGGCGCAGCGCCTCCAGCAGCCGGTCTGGCGGCTCGCCCTTAGTCACCAGCGCGTCGGCCCCCACAGGCGGCCGGCCCTCTCTGGCGCCCGAGTCGCGGCTCAGCGCCACGATCCTCAGCGCCGGACAATACGCCCGCAGCCTGCCCACCACCGTCCGTCGTCCGTCGTCCGCGACGAGATCCCAATCGAGCACCAGCGCGTCCGGCCGTCCCGCCTCCACCGCGGCGAGCGCCTCGCGTGCGCTGGCGGCCTCGCCGGTCACCACCGCGCACAGCTCCTCCTCCAGCAGCAGGCGCAGCGCGGAGCGCACCCTCGCGTCCGCGTCGGCGATCACGATCCGCAGCCTACGCGTGGCCGGCCACGCGCGCGCACCGGCCGCCACCGCACCCCGTCGCTCCGTCTCCCACGCCACGTCCGCCTAGTGTGCGGCCAGGGTCACTCTGGCCGCGGGGGCCAGCGTGCTCATGCCGGTAGCTCCTGAGTTGCCCCTGGTGGTTCTCCCATCTGGTTGGTCTGGTCGCTGAGCCGGCCGTGCTCAACGAGCCAGCACGCGAACTCGAGTCGCTTGAGCTCGATGGGACTCTCGGTCAGGTCACCCCGCGCGTGGCGCCGGCGGAGCTCCGCCAGTCGCGCCGCCCCCTGAGGTGAAAAGCCCTGCGCGCGGAGCCGCGCCATGTCCGCGGTGGCGGTTGTGTGGGTGTTCATGCTGATCCCGTCTCTGCGTGGTCCAGCCTAGTCCGACTCCGCGCGCAGCGCACCGGCCATGGAGCGGGTTCGGGAACGCCAGGAGGGCAGGGACGGACCTACCCAGATGGAACCGCTGCGCCGGCGACGCGGCCGGTTCGGCGGACGAGCGGCGACGCCAGGCCGGTGAGCGAGGACACGCGCAGGACGACCTGCTGCGTGCCGCCCGGCGAGGCGCTCCCGGCGCTCAGGCGATGTCAGGGAGGTATTGTCGATCGCATCTACACGAGTAGACTCGGGGCAATTCCTCGGGGACGGAGCACCCACATGGCCATCGCATCAGCCCAACACACCGGCGCTCGCAACGCCGGCCCCGCGCCCGACGCGGGCGGCAGCACACGGCGCACGGTACGCGTCGCCATCGCCGGCGTCGGCAACTGCGCCTCGTCCCTCGTGCAGGGAACCACCTTTTACCGTGACGCGCCGCCCGACGGCTTCATCCCCGGACTCATGCACACCGTCCTCGGCGGCTACCACGTCGGCGACGTCGAGTTCTCCGCCGCGTTCGACGTCGACGCCCAGAAAGTCGGGCGCGACCTGGGCGAGGCGATCTGGGCCGGCCAGAACAACACCGTCAAGTTCGCCGACGTCCCCCACCTCGGCGTCACCGTGCGGCGCGGAGCGACCCTCGACGGCCTCGGCCACTACGGCCAGACTCGCATCGACGAAGCGCCGGGCGGCCCCGCCGACGTCGCGCGCATCCTGCGCGAGACTCAGACCGATGTCCTCGTCAACTATCTCCCCGTCGGCAGCGAGGCGGCGGCCCGCTGGTACATCGAGCGCGCGCTCGAGGCCGGCTGCGGCGTCGTCAACTGCATCCCCGTCTTCATCGCGCGAGAGGCCGACTGGCGCGCGCGCTTTGAAGCGGCCCGGCTCCCCATCGTCGGCGACGACATCAAGAGTCAGGTCGGCGCCACCATCGTGCACCGCGCGCTCGCGCGCCTCTTCCTCGACCGCGGCGTCAAGCTCGAGCGCACCAGCCAGCTCAACGTCGGCGGGAACATGGACTTCTACAACATGCTCGAGCGCTCGCGCCTCGAGAGCAAAAAGGAGTCCAAGACCAACGCCGTCACCAGCCAGGTCGACTACGACCTGGGCGCCGAGAACGTCCACATCGGCCCCTCCGACTACGTCGAGTGGCTCACCGACCGCAAGTGGGCCTACATCCGGCTGGAAGGACGCACCTTCGGCGACGTGCCGCTCAACGTCGAGCTGAAGCTCGAGGTGTGGGACTCGCCCAACTCCGCCGGCGTCGTGATCGACGCGGTGCGGTGCTGCAAGGTAGCGCTCGACCGTGGGATCGGCGGCGCGCTGCCAGGCCCCAGCGCCTACTTCATGAAGTCACCGCCCGTGCAGCACCGCGACGACGTGGCGCGCCAGATGGTGGAGGAGTTCGTGGGGGTCGAGCGGGCGTTGACTGCCGTGTGACGTGAGCTGACGCGACTCAGGCGCGCGGCATCGCCGGCTCCGCGACGCGTCGGGCGCG
>DASTZM010000229.1:0-6822 GCA_035764305.1 Chloroflexota bacterium
ATCGCGGCGCGCTCCTGGTCGAGCACCCGGCGGGCGAGGGCGAGGGCAGGGTGCTCGGGTGCTGTGTGGGCGCGCGGCTGGCCAGCTGCGGGGGGCACCTCGGTCGCTGCCGTGGGGGGCTGTGCGGCCAGGGCGCGTTCCAGGATGAGCGACCGTCGGAACTCTGCGAACCCGCCGTAGCCGAGGCGCTGGACCGTGTTGACGACCGTGGCGCGGCTGACGCCGAGGGAGCCGGCGATGGCGTCGGCGGTGGAGTCGGGGTGGAGTGGGTCGAGCTCCAGGAGGCAATCGACGACGCGCCGCTCGGAGGGACGCAGCGACGCGCCACGCTCGCGGGCCAAGTCGGCCAAAGGCGTCAACGGAGTCTGGGGTGCCATGACAGCAGTCATTGACGGAGCGTCACGCCGGGGCTGACGCAGCGCCACTATACGGAGCGTGGGCGCAGCGGTCAACCATCCAGGACCCGCCGTTGTCGTGTCCGGGCGCCGAACCTGGCGGGAGGGGTGTTACATTGGGAACACCGACTGCGTGATCGCCGAGCGTGGAGCGCCGCGTGGCGCCGAAATGGATGAGGTGGAGCGGGCGCCGCGCGGCGCCCGGGGATGCATCCTGGTGGTGGACGATGATCCCGAGGTGCACGCGTTCCTGGGCGCGGCGCTGGAGGAAGAGGGCTACGAAGTGCGGCGCGCCTTCGACGGTGCGGAGGGGATCGAGGCGATGCGGAGTGGCGAGTTCGACGTCGTCCTCCTGGACCTGATGATGCCCAACGTCAGCGGGTGGCGATTCCTGGAGATGTACCGAGAGCAGCCCGGAAGTCGGACTCCGGTGGTGGTCGTGTCGGCGATCGCGCCGTCCTCGGTCAAGCTACCGCCGGGCAACGTTGTGGACGTGATCCCCAAGCCGTTCAGCCTGGACCACCTGCTGCGCACGATCCGGCGCGTGACCGGCGAAGCCGGCCGATAGCCGCAGGCGCGCCCGCGATGAGCGCGTCCTCCATCGCCGTGGTCACGAACGCGCTCTTGCTCAGACGCGGGGCATGGGCAGGAGGTGCAGGAGGACCAGCGGTAGCTTCGAGCGGCGTCGCGTGTACGGCTAGAGGAGTGCCAGCTGGGTCGGGTCGTGCGGTGACCTGGGGGAGGGCTGGGCGGCAGAGTGGTCGTCGCCGAAGGTGACAACGGGGAGGCCCATGAGGCGCTGGAGCTGGCGGACGGTCTCGGGGGAGCAGCCGGCGTAGTGGTTGTTGAGGAGGACGTAGATGCCCTGGCTCTCGCGCTCGCGCCGGAACTGGAGGACCAGCTGGGCCCACTTGGCCAGGTCTTCGCCGCGGTCGATGGAGATCGTGCGGTAGTCGACGTCGGCGTCGTGGTTGCCGACGAGGCGGACGTACTGCAGGCGGGTGCTGGTGACCCTGGCGGCGCGCGGGTCGTCGGTGGCGCGGGGCATCGGCTTGGCCCAGCGTTCGGCGGAGGTAGCGGGCTCCCAGTCGTTCCAAACCCAGGCGACGTCGTGCGCCGCGAGGAGCGCGGCGGGCTCTTCGCGGGTGAGCCACGACGGGTTGCGGAACTCGACGCAGAAGTCGAGGCCCTCACCGCCGAGCGCGGGGAGCGCCTCCAGCATGGTGGTGAGGGCGTCGAAATGCGTGGGGTACTGGAAACTGGGGGAGAGCTGGAAGACGATGGGGCCGAGGTGCGGGCCGAGGAGGCGGACGACGCGGAGGAACTCCTCCATCAGAGCGAGCACGCGAGGGCCGGCCATTGGCCGGAGCGCGACGCGCGCGGCGCCGTCGGCGGGCCGGCGAGGACCGGGCTGGCGGCCGGTCGTGATCTCCCCGGGGACCTTGGGAGCCATGAGGAAGGCGTCGGGGATCTGGTCGAGCCAGGTCGCGACGGTCTGGGGAGAGGGGATGCGGTAGTAGGAGGAGTCGATCTCGGCGACGTCGAAGTAGCGCGCGTAGTGGCGGAGGCGATCCTTAGGGGGAGTCTTGGGCGGGTAGAGCCAGCCCTGCCACTGGTCGTAGCTCCAGCCCTGGGTGCCGAACAAGACGCGGCCGCGCGGAGCAGACGAGGGCATGTGCAATGGTGTCAGGCGGCGACGAAGCTAAGTGACCGCTCGGCGGCGGCGAGGACGTGGTCGACGTCGGCGGCGGTGACCTGGTGGTGGGTGACGAGGCGGAGACGCCTGCCGGCGGGGGCGCCGACGCGGACGCCGCGGGCAAGGAGGCCGGCGACGAAAGAGGCCGGATCGGCGGGCGGGTCGATGGAGAGCATGATGATGTTCGTCTCGACGGCGTCGAGGTCGACCGCGAGGCCGGGGAGGCGGCTGAGGCCCTCGGCGAGGCGGCGGGCGTTGGCGTGGTCCTCGGCCAGACGATCGACCATGTGGTCGAGGGCGTAGAGGCCGGCGGCGGCGACGACGCCGGTCTGGCGGAGGCTGGCGCCGATGATCTTGCGCCAGCGCCGCGCCTCCTTTATGTAGGCGGCGTCGCCGGCGAGGATGCTGCCCATCGGGCAGCCGAGCCCCTTGGAGAGGCAGAAGGTGACGCTGTCGGCGCCCTGGACGAGGCGGTCGACGGGCACGTCGAGGGCGACGGACGCGTTGAAGATGCGCGCGCCGTCGACGTGGACGCGCAGCCCGTGGCGGTGGGCGACGTCGGCGACGGCGTCCATGTCCTGAACGGACACCGCGGCGCCGCCGTCCTTGTTGGCGGTGTTCTCGATGCTGACAAGGCGCGAGCGGGGGTGGTTGGGGTTGCTGGGGTCGCGCAGAGCGGACGTGACGTCGGCGGGGTCCATGACGCCGCGGTGGGTGGGGATGGGGAAGAGTTGGAGGCTGCCGAGGATGGCCGCCCCGGCGACCTCGCTCATGAGGATGTGGGAGGTGTGGCCGACGATGACCTCATCGCCGGGGCGGGTGTGGGCGACGAGGCCGACGAGGTTCCCCATGGTGCCGCTGCGGAGGAAGACGGCGGCCTCTTTGCCGAGGCGCTCGGCGGCGACGGCTTCGAGGCGGTTGACGGTGGGGTCTTCGCCCGAGGAGTCGTCGCCGACCTCGGCGTCGTGGATGGCGCGGCGCATGGCCGCGGTGGGGGTGGTGACGGTGTCGCTGCGCAGGTCGACGGGGGCTTCGGACACGGACGTGGGGATCAGGCGCGAACCGCGGCGGCGGGGGTGACGTAGGCGTCCCAGTAGGCGTCGATGTCGGCCTGCCAGAGGCTGGGAGTCTCACCGCTGAGGAGCTTGTCGACGTTGACGGCCTGTCCGCTCCACGAGGACTCGTAGAGCGCTTCGGCGACGGCCTGGGAGATGAGGCCGTCGGCGCCGGAAATCTCGGGAGCACGGCCCATCTCGATTGCTTCGAGGAAGTCCCAGAGAGTGAGGGCGAACTCGTCGGTCACACCGTTGGGGAAGAGCTTCTGGACGGCCTCGGGGCCGATGGCGCGCTGGTGGCGCACCTGGAGCTCGCGCATTGAGAGACAGGTCCCGTCGCGCTTGCGGAGCTCGGCTGGCCCCTTGAAGGGGTGGCAGACGATCGACCCTTCGGCGTAGTTGGCGTCCTCGATGGATCCCTCGGTGCCGTGGATGACGCAGGTGCGGGTCTCCCGACCGGCGGCGATGGTGGACCAGCACCAGGTGCCGATAACACCGCTCTTGAACGTGATGACGGCCATGACGACGTTCTCGCGGTGCTGCACCAGCGCCTCGCGCCCGAGGACGGTCCCGCCGCCGTCGGGGTAGGCGCGGACCTCGGCGTACACCTGCTCGACCTCGCCGTAGAGGTAGCGCAGGCTGTCGGTGAAGTGGGTACCGGAATCGAGGACGGTATTGCCGCCGCCCATGACACGGTCGCGGCGCCACCGGTTGGCGTCCGAGGCCGAGGGGGAAGGCGCCTTGAAGCTGGTGATGTTGTGGAAGAAGGTCCGCACGTCGCCGATCAGTCTGGCGTCGTTGAGGGCCCAATGGACGGCGCGCTGGCCGGGGAGGCGGCGCATGGGGATGGCCGCGGAGAGGATGCGGTTGTTGCGCGCGGCGGCCTCGACGAAGCGCTTGCCGGTCTTGAGCGAGACGGCGGGTGGCTTTTCGACGACGACGTGGATGCCGGCATCCAGGCAAGCGATGCCGACGACGTGGTGCAGGCCGTGGGGGAGACAGATGTCGACGGCGTCGACGGTGCCGGCGGCGACGAGCTCCTCCCAGGAGCGGTAGGTGAGCGGCTCGGTCCCGAAGGCGCGGCGGGCGTAGGCGGCGGCCTTGTCGAGGTTTGCGTCGGCGGCGTCGCAGAGGGCGGCGACCTCGAAATTGTCGAGACCGGCCTTCTTGAGGATGGCGAGGGCGGGGAGGTGCTTCGAGAGGGCGATGCCGCCGCAGCCGATGACGCCGAGCCTGATCTTGTCGGTCACGTTGTCTCCTAGGTGTGGCGCTCGCCCAGGCCGAGCACCTCGCGGCAGTACTTGAAGCTCTGCTCGTAGTGGCGGAGCTGCTGCTGCTTGAGCTGCTCGGCGAGCCCGCCTTCGGGCGCGCCCTTGGCGGGGCGCCAGATCATCTCGACCGGCCCGGTGGGTCCTTTGTGGGCGAGCGCGACGAAGCGCGCGAAGTCCCGGGCGAGGGTGTGGGGGAACATGCGCCACACCTTGGCGTCGGGCTCGAGGTAGGCGACCGAGCGGGGTGGGCCGGCGGTGATCTGCTCGAGTGAGAGGGTGACGCTGGGGGCGTGCTGTTTGAGCACGGCGATCTGGGCGGGAAGGTTGGTGTTGCCGGCGCCCATCTGGACCCACTGGACCATGGCGCCGTTCTCGACGCGCCAGACGAGGCTGTCGCGGAAGGCGGTCATCAGTGTGTAGGGAGCCAGGATCTCGACGGTGAGGAGCGGGTCCTCGGCCATGGTGGCGGGGTTGCCGGTGTCGAGACAGACGCCGGCGTACTGGGTGCCGATGCTCTGGATAAAGGCGGCGAGCTCGCGGGCGGTGGTATCGCCGTGGTTCTCGATGGCGAGGCGGACGCCGGTTTCTTCGATGAGGGGCTTGACGGCGTCGATCGTCTGGGCGACGGCCTCAAGGCGCTGCTCGAAGGGCACGCTGTCGAGGCGGTTGTCCATGTTGCCCATGAAGACCTGGACGACGGACAGACCGAGGGCGTGGGCGACGTCCATGTAGGAGCGCAGCTGCTCTTCGGCGGTGCCGCGTTCGGGCCGGAAGTTGGAGCCGTAGCGGTCAATGCAGCCGCCAAGCAGCTCGAGGGAGAGGCCCTGGCTTGAGGCGCGGTCGACGATGCTGCGGAGGTAGTCGGGCTCGCGTGACGTCAGATTGGTGCGGTGTATCTGGATCGAGTCGAGACCGGCCTGGGCGGCGTAGTCGATGCTCTCGAAGATGCCGAATCCCTGGTAGTTGAGCGTGTTGGCGCTGACGCCGAGCTTCATGGGCCTCCCTGGTGCGCGGCGCCTAGACGCCGTGCAGCTTGTTGATCTCTTCGGCCGCCTTGCGGAAGGCGTCAGGCACGGACGCGGTGTTGTTGACGAAGGTGGCGTTGGACGCGGTGTTCCAGATGGCGTTGGCTTCGGTGTGCTTGAGGAAGTACTCGTTGGGTCGGGCGAAGCCGGCGGTGATGGGCTCGGTGAAGACGGTCAGGTTCTTACTGGCGAGGGCGGGGTACTGCTTCTTGATCAACCCGACGTACTTGTCCTGCCAGCTCTTGCGGGCGGGCTGGTGGCCGACGACCGAGGCGGCGATCTCGATCCAGGGATCGCTCTGCAGGTACTTCATCAGCTCCCAGCTCTCGTCCTTGTTCTTGCTGACGCTGGCGATCAGCCAGGCGTCGAGGGTGTGGCCCGTGTCGCGCTGCGCGGGGCCTTTCGGCAGCAGGGCGACGTCCCAGTCGTTGACGGCCTCGGGCTGCTCGAGCAGCGCTTTCGTGAGGTCCTGAGAACCCTGGGTGGCCATGCCGAGCTTGCCGGCACGGACGGCGCCGAGGAAGCTGAGGCCGAAGCCGCCGGCGGTGGTGGGGCCCTCGATGTCGGTGTTCTTGGGGAGTGACCGGTCCTTCCACATGCGGTCGTGGATCCACTGGAGCGCCTTCAACCCTTCGGGGGAGTGGAAGACGGCCTTGCGGTTGTCCTTGGGGTCCACTTCATTCCCGCCCGCCTGGCGGATGAAGATGCCGTGCATGGCGATGTTGGGGAAGAGCATGTAGCCGTAGCTCTTGTCCTGCGCGTCGGGTGCCGACGTCAGGCGGCGCATAGCGTCTTCGAGCTTGTTCCAGTCCCACGTGTTGTCGGGCAGCGGGACGCCCTTCCGCTGGAAGAGCGACTTCGAGTAGTACATGCCGGTGATGCCCATGTACATGGGGAGGGCGAACTGGCCGCGCTCGGTCGAGCGGAGGAGGTTGAGGTAGGGGGTGGCGTAGTCTGACAGCGGGACGGCCTTGGCGTCGCGCTTGATGAGGTCATCGAGCTTGAGCGGGTAGGACTGGCGGCCCCAGTCGACGAGCGAGGCGCTGTTGTTGCCGGTCACGTCGGGGCCGGTGCCGGCGACCCATTCGGCGATGTGCTTTTCGGACCAGAGGGGACCGTTGGGAGTGTTGACCTGGGGCTCGGCGGTGACGGTGACGTAGGGGAGCTTCTCCTTGAAGAGGGCGAGCCCCTTCTCGGCGGCCTGGACCATGGGACTGGTGGCGTTGCCCCAGGTGCTCCAGCGCAGGGAGACGGGCGCCTTGTTGGCGGACGGCTTTGCGCCTCCCTCGCCCGCGGCCCCGCAGGCCGCGGTGGCGGCACCGCCGGCCGTGCCAGCCGCGCCGAGGACGATCTGCCTTCTCGAGAGACGCACGTGCCGTT